>JASJGU010000298.1:0-6354 GCA_033791385.1 Desulfuromusa sp. | reverse complement strand
ACTGGTTATTAACGGTGTTGTCCCGCTGACAGAAATCGCACAGCGAATTATTGATAAGGCAAAAATTCCATATATGCGGGCAGCTGGGACGACAGCTGAAGTTTACACAACGATTCAGGAAGATGTTGCTAAAATTGGGGTGGATGACCAGGAAAAAATAAATCTTATACAACAACTGGCTGAGAGTGAGCTCGATTTTGAGTTAATTGATTCATTGTTCTGAGGGCATCTTATTTAATATAGGGAGAGCACCAATATTATGGGGTTTTTGAAAAATATTTTTGGCGGCGGTGGTGCTTCTATTGAGGGATTACGTAAAGCGGTTGCGCAACAACGTTATGCTGATGCCAGATTATTTGCTGAACAACTGACAGATCAGCCACTGAGTGAAGCAGAAGCGGCTGAAGTTGAGCATCTCCGGGTAACTGCCGGGGATGGATTGGCAGGGCTAAACCTGAATGAGGCATTGGGGTTGCAATGCTGTGGCGATTTTGCCCAGGCTGCCGAACACCTTCACTTGGCGCAGGAGCAGGTGTGTAGTGCTGACTTGCGTGAAAAAATAGAGCAGGCAGTCGCTGCTGAGCCGCTGATTCCTGAAATTGATTCGACTGATGCGGAGCACCTGACCTCTTGTGCCACTTGTTCTCCTCAACCCAGAACATTGTTGGCCGATGAAGATTCTATGTCTGGTGATGCAGAAATTCAGTTGGAGCTGATACTTACTTCTTATTCTGCCGATTTAGCCGAGCGTTATGCCTCTAAAAAAGAAATATTTAAAGAGGCATTTTTGTTGTCGCACGCCGGTCAGGACGAGCAAGCTTTACCGCGTTGGCAGCAGGTGGATGTTGTTGATCAGGATGACCTTTACTGGTTTGAACTGGGGGCTCTATTGGCACGTACTGGCAATCTTGCCGAGGCGCGGTCAACGCTGGAAAAGGCTTTAGAGCGGAATCCTGAGCTGCAGTTAGCTATTGAAGCGCTGGTTCCGGTTCTGGTTGCTACGGGTGACTATCAATTAGCCGAAGAGCGGCTGCAGCAGTTTCTCAATCGTGGGATAGCTCCGCCATTTTGCTATGCACAATTGACCCTCCTCTCGGTTCAGCAGCAGAAATATTCTGATGCTGCAGAGCATGCTCGCCAGGCGCTTGCTGCAGGGCATAACGATTCAAGTTTTATCCTGTTGGCAGCATCGGTTCTGGAACATGTTGGAGCATTGGCTGAAACAGAGAATATTTTAATGAAATTACCGGCTGCCGGCTGTCGTGGTGGAACCAATCTGCCTTTAGCTGAGTTCTGGTTACGACAGAAACGGGAACTTGGTAATATCCTCGACACCTTTAATGCGGCTTGTCGTGAAGACCCAGAAAATCCGCGCTGGCAATTGCGAGTTGCGCAGACTTACCTGGCTAGAAATTGGGTTAAGGATGGTTTGAAACTGTTGCGTAAAGTGGTAAATGATCCCCGACTGGAATCTGAGCTGGCTGAAGAAGCGAAACAGTTGCTTGCTGAACAGCAGGGTTGAGCATGGCCACTCTGACGGAAGTAAAAAGCTATCTGGCAACTCACAATATTGCGGTGTGGGAGTATGTTGAACCGACAGAAACTGCGGTTGCCGCAGCGGGTGCAGTTGGTTGTCGTGTCGCTGAGATTGCGAAAACTTTGCTATTTCTGGTGGGGGGCAGCCCCGTTGCGGTTGTCACCTGTGGTGATATGAAGGTGAAAAGTTCCCGCCTGAAACAGGCCTCTGGTTTAACCGGAAAGGTTAAATTACCTCAGGTTGATGAGGTGTTACGCCTTACCGGGTATGCTCCCGGTGGTGTCTGTCCTTTCTTGCTCCCAGCTGAACTGCCACTTCTTCTCGATACTTCTTTGCAACGATTTCCGGTTGTTTATGCCGCTGCTGGGAATCATCATTCCGCTGTTCCGATCACTGTTGCTCAGTTAGAACAATTAACGGGTGGTGTATTTGCCGACCTCTGTGATTCTATTTCTACTAATAATGATCTATTGTCAGCTTGAGCTTTATTAGTTTTCTTGAATTTTTTTGCTTTAATTGTTATAATGCCGTTTTACTTGAGGCCGTCCTGATGAATTTGACAGGCTTCTTAATTCATACTGCCGTTGTTTTTCAAGGAGCCTGCCCGTAATGGTTTGGGATACTGCCACGGAAATAGGGGATAGCTATAGAAATACGTGGGGATTTGCCCAACTGCTAGAGCATATCGATATCGGGATACTGGTTCTGGATTTAAATCAGCAATCGATTGATTATTGTAATGCCGCATTTTTTGAAGTGCTGCAGGACGAGTTGCTATGCCGCAGTTATCAAGGTTTGTATAATTTGTTTGTCCGGGACATTGAAGCATTGGATGATTTCAGTCTTGCCGGGCGCGTTGCCCATCAAGTGACCCACCAGGGGCGCTTGTTTGGCCATTCTGTTTACAAGGCGGCATCTAACTATCGCTGTGTTTTTATCCGTGATATCACTGAGAAAAGTCGCCTTGAATCGATCGCTCAGGCAGTCAATGCGATGGATAATATCGGTTTTATCTTTTCCGGGATCCGACATGAAATCGGTAATCCGTTGAATTCTCTGAAAATGGCTTTAAGTGTGTTGAAACAGGATTCAGAAACTGTCTCTCCAGAGAAGTTGAAAGAATATATTGAACGTGGTTTGGCCGATATCGGACGGATGGAATATCTGCTGAAATCACTGAAAACATTTACCATGTACGATAGCGTTGAGCTCAAAGATTTGCACTTGGTTGAGTTTATGGGGCAGTTTATCTCATTGATTGAACGGGATTTTAACTCTTATGGCATCCGTATCAAGACTGATATTCCGCTTGATATTGCCTGGGTTAGGATTGATGAACGGGCATTACATCAGGCATTACTGAATATTTTCAACAATGCTGCTGACGGCTTAAAGGAACAGAAAAATCCAGAAATCAGCATTCGGGCTGAGGTGCGTGATCAATTGATGTGGTTGACAATTGCGGACAATGGGTGTGGAATCTTCCCGGAACAGTTAAAACATCTATTTCAACCATTCAACACCAGTAAACCAAACGGTAATGGATTGGGGTTGGTGATTACCCGTAAGTTGCTGGCGATGATGCACAGTGACATCGATATTGTCAGCCAGTCGGGTCACGGAACTCAGGTGACAATCAGGTTGCCGATTGCCATAGCTGCAAGCAAGGGATGTTAAACGATGGCATTCCCCTTAATTAGAAACAGGTAAGGAATGAAAAGAATACTGATTGTTGATGATGAAAAATCGTTCCTGCTTTCATTGAAGGATGGCCTGAGTACGCACAGCAATAAATTCCAAATTTTAACAGCTGAGAATGGTCGTGAGGCTGTTGATGTGTTGCGCACACTGCCTGTTGATCTATTAGTCACCGATTTGAAAATGCCAGAGATGAATGGTTTTGAACTATTAGCCTGGACAAGCCGGCATCAACCACAATTGCCGGTGATTGTCATGTCGGCTTTTGGAACGCCAGAGATTGAAACCCGTTTAGCCAAGCTGGATACGTTGCAGTTTTTAGAAAAACCTCTTGATATCCAGATGCTTGAAGAAGCAATTTTTAACGGTTTAAATACGGGGGGAAAAAGCTTTATCCGTGGGATTACCCTTGCGACTTTCTTGCAGTTGATGAAGGTTGAAAAGAAGAATTGCACCCTCAAAGTTTCAAAATCTGAACAGTCTGCATACCTGTATGTTCGACGGGGTGAGCTGATTGATGCCAAGTTCGGTGATCTGGCGGGGCTTGAAGCCGCCCTGGAGGTTGTCGGCTGGAATGATGCTGAAATTGAAATGGATGGAATTTGCCGTCGCCATGAGGATGTCGTCAATCTTCCGATGGAGCATTTGCTGATAGAGGCATTCAAACGTAAAGATGAAGCTGCCGAACTGGAAAAGTCGGGCTTGGTGGATGTCGACGCGGATGTGGATGGGCGTGTCAATGGTTTTTTGGACGGTTTATCTGAGGCAGAAAAACCGGTTGAAATTTCCGAGGATGCTACACAAAAACAGCTGGCGATGGTTCTTACCCGGTTAGTTCCGGTGCAGGAATATGCGATTTTTGATAAAAAAAGTGTTCTGGTCAGTAAAAATTCTGGGAATTGTTCGCTGGCTGGGATCGACTCGGCAGTTTTTGATTATTTGCTTGCTCCCATTGCAGAGGATTTGAATTTTGGTGCCTACAGTTTCGTTACTTTCAATAGTGCCAGCCGAAATCGCTATCTGTTGTTCCACCGTCAGCAATACTGTGTTATTACAAAATTAAAACCAGGTACGCAATCGCAGCTAGTTATTAAAGAAGTTGAGCGACAGAGTAAGGGTTAGTTTATGGGCATAGTCAGCACGGTTTGGGAGAGGACAGAGTGATGATACATTTAATCGATGAACTCAAGGTAATTCCAGGGGTAATTGGTGCCTGTATAGTAGATTCTCAGGACGGCCTTAAGGTGACAAACCTACCGGCTATTTTCAAATCAGAACGATTGACCCTGGTTGGCAAACATTTGCAAAAGCTCTATTCAGCGGGACAGGTGAGTTTTGATGACCTGACTGATATTACCTTGAACTATGATGAGTCGGTGGTGGTTGTGCGTCAATTAGAGCAGCATACATTGATTTTTGCCATTTGTGACCCAACCTTTAATCACAATCTTTTGACCATGTCGTTTAACTTGCTGTATGAAGAATTTAAACTTGGAAATTTTGCAAAAGCTGCAACCGTTGCGCCGTCAACGGCAGAAGAAAAATCAACAATCGTATCGCCGCCAGCCGAGATGGCAATAAGTGGAGCACTGCAGGGTCTTTTTATGGAAATGAAAGAGGATCTTGGTAAGATTCTTGGGCCAATGGCAGGGTTTGTTTTTGATGAGGTCGTTGATACCTGGGTGGAACAGGGAGCCCCAGATTTCTCCAGGATTGAAGAATTAGTCGAGCAGCTCAACCAGGAAATTGCTGATCAGGATAAGATAGATAAATACCGTCAGCTTATTTCTTCAGCACTCAAGGATTTCCAGAAAGGTTAGATGGTTATGGCAACTGCAAAAGATTTTGTTGGCCGGGTTAACCAGATTGATGGTGTTGCTGGCTGCTTGTTGGTTACGAATGACGGTTTGGTGCTTGGCCAGACTCTGGATGACCCTGAAGTTTATTCGGCTATGATGCAGCTCAGCGCTGATTTGTCTGAACATATAATGAGTAGCATTGGTTTCAGTTATTGCCGATATCTCAGTTTTAATCGGGTTAATCTGCAGAACTTTTACATTTTCCCTATCGAAAAATATCTGTTAGGAATCGTCCAGCATGAAGATTGTTCTGTTGCACCTATGCTGGAGCAGGTATATCAGCTCATTGGCAGGGTTTCCACCGGTGGGCCGGGGCCAGTTTCTTAAATGTTTATAAAGGGTGAGACAATGCTCGATTTATTGCGACAGCGAAGAAGTGTGCGTAGCTTTAAACCTCAGCCAGTTGAGGCAGAGAAAATTGCCCAATTGAGCGAGGCTTTGTTACGCGCTCCAACCTCCAGAAATAAGCAACCCTGTGAATTTGTTC
Organism: Desulfuromusa sp.; assembly: GCA_033791385.1. Taxonomy (GTDB): domain Bacteria; phylum Desulfobacterota; class Desulfuromonadia; order Desulfuromonadales; family Geopsychrobacteraceae; genus Desulfuromusa. The sequence goes on along the minus strand of JASJGU010000298.1, from coordinate 773 downwards.
TGGTTGATAATGCCGAAATGTTGGCGCAGTTGTCGACAGCGAAAGCGCATGGGGCCTCATTTTTTACTTCTGCGCCTTTGGCAGTGGTTGTTGCTGCAAATCCGGAGGTTTCAGATGTCTGGATTGAAGATAGTTCTATCGCAGCGATTATTGTGCAACTGGCAGCGGAGCAGCTTGGCTTGAAAAGTTGCTGGGCTCAATTGCGCTTGCGCGCACATGAAGCTGACTTAAGTGCGTCAGAATTTGTCCGCCAGTTGGTTGGGCTTCCTGATGGCATGGAAGTACCAATGGTGATTGCTATCGGCTATGCAGGAGAAGATATCGCTGGCCATCCGCGGAGCTCTTTGTTGGATGCAAAAATTCACCACAATCGATTTTCTTAAGCCATGAAACAGTTAGCCTATAACAGGAGAAAAAATGTCAGCAGTTGCAGCTGGAAGCAAAGTTAAGATTCATTACACCGGAACTTTTGATAGTGGTGAAGTGTTCGATTCATCACGCGAGGCGGAACCGTTAGAGTTTGAGGTTGGTACAGGGCAGGTCATTCCCGGATTTGACAACGCAGTCATTGGCATGACAGTTGGGGACACCAAACAAGTGCGGCTGCCTGAAGAAGAGGCATATGGCCCTTACAATCAGGAAATGGTTTTTGATGCCGATCCAAATCAGTTTGAAGAAGGTTTAACTCCGGAAGTTGGACAACAATTTCAAACTGAGATGGAAGATGGAACCCCCCTCCTATTGACAGTCAAATCGGTGGAAGGTGGAAAGGT
>JASJGU010000297.1:0-8389 GCA_033791385.1 Desulfuromusa sp. | reverse complement strand
TTTGAAGTTGCTCTGGCTGCCAGTTATACTGGCAAACGTTCTGTGGCGGTTATGAAACAGGTTGGACTGAATGTGGCAGCCGACCCCTTTATGCGGACTGCCTACATTGGTGTTAAGGGCGGGATGCTGACTATTGTTGCTGACGACCCGGGCCCGCACAGCTCCCAGAATGAGCAGGACACCAGGCTGTTTTGTCTGCAGGCTCGGGTTCCGGTGATTGATCCGGCCAGTCCGGTTGAGGCGAAGGCGTTTATCCAGCCCGCTTTTGAGTTATCAGAAAAATATGCAATGAACATCGTGTTGCGTCCGACAACCCGGATCTGCCATTCGCGGCAGAATGTCTCTCTGGCGGAGCCCATAAAACTTGAGCGTCAGGCGAACTTTGAAAAAAATCCAACCCGCTGGGCTGCCACTCCCGCCTTTCTACCTGCCCTGCACCGAACCCTGAATGGCAACCTGGATAAGATTGCTCTTGAACCGGATTGGCAGCCGCGCCTGATTTCAGGTGATGGTAGTCAGCCACGTACAGCGCTGGTTGCCTCGGGAATCGCTTACAGCAATCTGGTCGATCTACTGGATGAACTTGGTCTGAAGGAAACAATCGATCTCTATCAAGTCCTGATGCCTTATCCGCTCAACCCTGAGTTTTCAACACAACTGCGTGAACGATATGATCGGGTTCTGATCCTGGAAGAGACTTATCCGGTTATTGAGCTGCAGGTTTCTCACCCCGGTGCAGTCGGCAAGCAGGATGGTGCTGTTCCCAAAGAGGGAGAACTGACGCCCGACGTGATCCATCAAGCTCTGGCTGATTTTCTGAAACTTGCACCACCAAGTGAAATGCCTGTCACTCGACGCGGGCAGCGTCCCTCCCTCTGTCCCGGTTGCTCACACCGTGCCGCCTTTTACAGCATTAAAAAATGTTTTCCAAAAGGGATCTTCCCTTCGGATATCGGTTGTTACACTCTCGGGATGAACCTGGGCGCGGTCCATACTGTTCACTGTATGGGTGCCTGTATCAGTCAGGGAGCAGGATTTTATCAGGCATACAGGCAAGACGAAGAAGATTTTCCGACTATCGTCGTGACTATCGGCGACTCAACCTTTTTTCATGCCGGAATTCCCGCACTGATCAATGCAGTTATCCAACAGGCACGGATAATCGTTGTTATTCTTGACAATGCAACTACGGCCATGACCGGTGGCCAACCGGTTCCACATATGGGGATCGCTGCCGGAAATAAACCGACCAAAGCCATTGCTATTGAGCCGTTGGTCAAAGCAAGCGGGGTTGAGTTTATCGAAACTTGCAACCCTTATGATAATGAGTTGTTTGAGAACTTACTGAAAAAAGCCAATGCCTATATTCGCTCTCCAGAAGGAGGCGTTGCAGTATTGATTGCCCGCCACGGCTGTATCATGGATCCTGCGGTGCGTAAGTCTCAGGAATCTTTTATCATCACGATTGAGGATAATTGTATTGGTTGCGGAAAATGTACCGGGGCTTTTGAATGTCCTGCCCTGAGCATGGACAAGGAGCGAAATGTAGCCGTGATAGATCAGGATCGCTGTATTGGTTGCGGAACTTGTATCCCGGTCTGCCCGGTTGATGCCATCGTCAAGGGGAAAAAATTATGAAACAGCAGATTATCGTTAGCGGGATCGGCGGGCAGGGAGTGCTGTTTCTGACCCGGGTTATCGCTCAGGTGGCGGTTAATCAGGGGATTCCGGTACTGACTTCCGAAACCCACGGCATGGCTCAGCGTGGCGGCACCGTTCTTTCAACCATCAAGATCGGTGACTTTGCCAGCCCGTTGATCCGTACCGGTCAAGCGGATCTCGGCATGCTGCTTTTTGAAGCCAATCTTCCAGTGCATCGTTCACTGCTGAAAGCAGATGGAAAGCTATTGATCAACTCTGAGAAGGCTGGGGATGGGGAACGGATTGATGCCTCAAAAATCGCCCGGGAACTGGGGAACGCAGTGCTCTCTAATCTGGTGCTGCTTGGATTGGCAGTTAAACAGCAGGCTCTTTTTTGTAATGCAAAGGAGTGTGAAGTAGCAATTAAACAGCTTGCACCAGCCAAATTCGTAAAACAAAATTTATCGGCTTTCCACATGGGATTGAGCGGTGAAAAAATAGCCATTTAATCATTGAGTCATCAGTATGATTGGAGTCTTATTTTACCATGCCTGAGTTTATTGTCACCAAAGCAGAAGTTGGTCTGCCGATTGAACAATTTTTATGTCAACGTATCCCTGCTGCACCCGATGCCTATCTGCGCCAATTATTGAAAAAAGGGAAAATTAGAACAGCTGCAAGGCAGTTCAGCGAAGGTGATTGTGTCGCTGTTGATGATCTGATCCTGTTGCCGGACAGTCGTCGGCTGCTTGAACTGTTAGAAAACCGCCAAACCTTACCGCCAAAAATGGACATCCTCCACGAAACAAGAGAGATTTTGATCGTCAACAAGCCCGCCCGACTGGCTGTCCATAATGGCAAAGGGCACGAAAGGGATAATCTGACAGATCGAATCGGATCATTTCTGGCAAGCCGGGGAGATCGCTTTCAAGTTGCCCCGATTCATCGTCTGGATCTGGAAACCTCTGGGCCGGTGGTATTTGGCAAAGGCAAGAACAGTTGCTCTGAACTGGGAAAATTATTTATGCAGGGAGAGATAACAAAAAGCTATCTGGCCCTGGTGGCTGGAAAAATAATGGGCAGGGGCACATTACTATCTAACATTCCAGCCAAAGGAAAGTTGAAGGAAGCCGAAACCAGCTACCGTACTGTGAACAGCAACGAGATCGCCTCTTTATTGGAAATCGCGCTGCACACGGGTCGCCAACATCAAATTCGCCGTCAGCTTGCCGATGCCGGGCACCCCCTGTTTGGTGACCACCGCTATCGTGGCCCATGCCCCGGAAAGCTCTCCAGGATATTTCTGCATTGCCATCGACTTTCTTTTATCGATCCGTTCAGCCAGCAACAAATAGATATTATCTGCCCATTGCCGGGAGATTTGACCCGGTTTCTGCCGCAGGTAGGGATAGAGCAATAAGATGAAAAAAATCCTCTCTTCCCTGATGGTTCTGATCATTCTTACGCTATTTGTGCTGACCGGGTATTCCAGCCGTAAAACTGAACAACTTTTCACCTCCCAGATCAAGATTTTCAATCAAGCAGCACCCGAACAAATCAAGATTGAGCTACAGAACTATCAGCGAAGTTTATTCAGCTCCAGTGCAAGAACCGCTCTACGTAGTCAGGGGCAGGAAAAAATCTCTTTTGATCATCAGATTCGCCATTTTGCTTGGGGAATTAAAATGGTGACAACCCTCGCAAATAATTCAGATATGGCGCAGGTCATAGCTGAAAAAATGCCCCTGGAACAGTTTCAGCTCAAGACAGACATCAATTTCAGGGGTGCTTCTCAATCCAATTTGGAATTGCCAGCAATCCGTTTTCAGGATGCAAGTAAAAGTCTGAAAATTACTGGGCTCCGGGCTCGTTGGGATTTGAATGCAGATTTAACCATGGGAGAATTTACCGGTCAGGTAGATAGTTTACTGCTACAGCAAGCGGAACAACTTGAAATGAATTTATCGGGTCTTGCTATTGCCAGCCAAATGAGCGTCTTCCAGGATATTCCATTGGGCAGTGGAGAACTGCAGCTGGAAAAATTTCAGCTCGTGGTTCAAGGGAAGCCAGCGATTGAATTCCACAATATTCAATACCAAGGGCAAACAGATTTAGAGCAAGATATTTTCAGCAGCACCGCTGCGCTGAATTTTTCTGCAGCTTTTTTAGCAGAAGAAAAACTTAGCGATGGCCAAGTGAAACTGGTTCTCTCCGGTGTCAATTCGGAGGTGCTCCGCTCCTTACAACAAACTGCGGAGCAGTTGCAAAACAAGGCTCTCAATCAGCAGAGCAGCTCCCTTGAGTTGCAATTGCAATTATTTGGATTATACACGCAGCTGCTGCAATCAGGAATCTCCCTTGACTTGGAAAAGTTATCTCTCGATACAGAAAATGGCAGTATCAATGGAAAAGGGACTTTGGTTTTATTGAACAGCACCGCAGCAGCAAGATCGCTATTGTCACTGGAAAATATCAAGGCCAATTTTCAGCTGGATATTGATCAGGGTGCATTTGTAACCGGTTATCGTCTGTTTAATAATCTGCAATCCAGTGGCGGGAATAAACAAAACAGTGCTGTTCTTGCCGATCAAGCGGAGCAAATTGTTGGTGGCCTGGAACAAAAAGGGATTTTTGTACGGCAGGGTGGAGATAAATTTCACGTTGAGTTTTCTTTGTCAGAAGGGCAAGGAAAGCTGAATGGGGAACCGTTTCAGTTGGACTAAGAAAAGCACGGCCTCAAATAGACAGATCTATCTGTTTATCGGCATACAAAGCATAACTCTGATTCGGTCGTTGATACAGAATCACCCTGCGACCTGCCTCATCGACCTCACTAATGGCAACCAGAATGCTGATATTCAGTTGCAATATTTCATTATCTTTCGGCGCTGTGGCACGGAGAAAATCAAGCCGGACGCGATTCCTTTCACAAACATATCGGCCATTACTCTCAATATTTTCAATAATCTGATTGCACTTGCGGTCTGCTTGAACCCGCAGGTTCTGAAAACGAAGATTGTATTCGGAGAGACCAGCAACAAAAACTGGAAAGAAGTTATCGGTTTCAGACAGATTGTGACCTGCACCCAAGTCAGGGGTCGCTGGTCTGTGGCGAATCTGCTGAAATAACTCATCAATTCCCTCTAGAGGAATTTTTAACTGCAGAAGTTGTTCGACCAACTCCTTTTCGGCAATCAATAAACCCAGATCGTTCAGTTCCGTCTCAGCAGTAAAATAATCAACTCGGGTCATTCCTGCTGACTTCTTCAGTTTATCGATCAGCTCACGCATGGCTCTGAACCGGCGCGGAGCATGGTCATCCTTATCGAGACGTTTCTCAGCCTGTTGGGGCGGATATTCATCCCGTGGTTGCTGTGGATCAATCCGTGGATATGGTGGGACGGGCTCAACTTCCCGATAAGGCTGGTACGCATAGGTACCACCAACCCGAAGATTTGTGGCCATTTTACAATCCTTCCGTGGACGCACTTTCTTCCTATTGGACCCAACTCAAAAGATTCTCTTTGTCTTTATCGACGCTAGCTATCTGAAACTTTAATTTTGACAGGTTAACACTCTGACCATTCTATACTTAAAGACAGTTTTTTACATGGAATATTTGACATCTTCACGTCTGGTGTTTAAATTAACAGAGACACATTTAATATTGAATAATGATTGCCTGGCCACGCTGAAACAATAAGTGGCTGTAGGCGACTACCCCCGGATTTTGCGATGCGAACCACCACTGTTTCATGCCTCGTAAATTCTTGGGCTCGCCCGTGATGGGTTTTTCAATAAATCGAGATCAAACATATGACAGCAGGCAAAAAAGATCGACTTCTTCTGCCGGATCGTGCAGCAACCAAAAAGCTCTATGCTGAATTACGTCCCGGTTATGAGTTGATCCTTCAAGATCTTTATCAGCAATTGCGTAGTCTAGCTGAACATGAAGGAATATCCGTATCCATCAAATACCGGATTAAGCGTTTTGATAATTATTGTGAAAAGCTGGTTAGACTCAGAAAATTACAGGGCAGCGAGATGCTCCAGATCACCGATCTCCTGGGAATCAGGATTGTTTCGCCATTTTTGGAAGATTTGGAAATCATTGAGCAACTAATCGCACAAAAATTTGAAATTCTGGAAATGGAACGCAAAGCAGAGCAGCATTCTTTTCGCGAATTCGGCTACGATTCTGTCCATCTGCTGATTCGAACCGAACCTCTGGATCGTACAGAACAACTACCCCATAGTTGTGATGTTTGTGAAATCCAATTGCGAACAATTCTTCAGGAAGCCTGGGCAGAGGTTGAACACGAATTAGTCTACAAATCAGATATCGGCATGCCAAATCATTCCATTCGCCGGAAATTAGCTTCTCTGAATGCTTCTTTGACTTTGTCGGACCTTATTTTTCAGGAAATTCGTGATTACCAGAAGGAGATACGCCAACGCGGGCTGAAGTGTCGTCAAAATGTGGAATCAATCTCTTGTGGTTATAAGGATATTAACATTTCACAACTGCCTGATCTGGGGGAGATAGCTCCAGATGAAGAGGCTCCCGTCCCAGAGTATCTGGCCTCAAAAAAGCTGGAAAAATTAATGTTTGGGGCTCTCGAAGCTCACAGCAATTACCAGTTTAAAAATGCCATCAACCTTTATAGTGCCATTCTACAGATGAAACTTGACCCTGCCATCCGCTCCCTGGTCTACAACCACCGAGGAATGGCGTTGTTTGCTCTGGCGGAATATCAAAAAGGGGTCGATGATTTCACTAAAGCGATTGAGTTCAATGCAGAAAATAGCCGCGCATGGAGTAACCGAGGGTTAGCGTATCGAGTGCTTGAAAAATTTGACCAATCCCTCGAAGATTATGATCGAGTTATTGAAATGAACCCCCAGCAATACGAAGGTTACTGGGGGCGGGCACAGACCTGTTTTGAGATGAAGCTGTTGAGTCGGGCGCTGAGTGATTGCCATAAAACCATCGAGAGAAAGGGTGATTTCACCCCCGCGCTGGATCTGGAAAAAACACTCCGCCGACAGTTATTTTAGTCCTGTTCCCGATTGATAGAAAACGGACCCCAAGCTTGATCCACTGGCATCATTTCGATTGCATTGATATTGACATGTGCCGGGCGATTAACGACCCAGAAAACTGTTTCGGCAATATCTTCAGGACGTAATGCCTCTGTCCCTTGATAAACTTTGGCAGCTGCTTCCACATCTCCCTTAAATCGAACATTCGAGAATTCGCTTTCAGCCATCCCTGGTGCGAGATTAGTAGCCCTAACCTTGCTGCCAAGTAAGTCTGCACGTAAGTTGCGACTGAATTGCTGGACAAAAGCCTTGGTGCCACCATAGACATTTCCACCTGGGTATGGCCAGCTTCCTGCGGTTGAGCCAATATTGACAATATGGCCGCTGTTGCGTTTTACCATCTGTGGCAACAGCGCGCGGGTACAGTACATCAGGCCCTTAATGTTGGTATCGACCATTCTCTCCCAATCATCAATGTTGACTTCCCAGGAGGGTTCCAAACCCAATGCCAGGCCAGCATTATTCAGTAGCACATCAACATTGTCCAATGATCCGAGCTGTTCAAAAACCTGTTCGCGGTCACAGACATCCAAAGCAATGATTTGCCGCACAGCCGTCCCCAATTGTACTTTCAATTGCTCCAAGCGCTCGACACGGCGGCCGGCCAGAATAAGTTGCCAGCCCTGAGCAGCAAAGTACTCTGCACAGGCCTTCCCAAAGCCAGATGTTGCCCCGGTAATTAAAATTGTGTTTGCCATATATTACCTCCGTTAATTTCAATTCATGCGGTGAGCTGTAAGTATTCGATTCAAACTCTTTTTCAATTTATGCTATGCTGCTTTCTTACTCAAGTTTTTCATTCAAAACCATAGGGGATTTTAAAATGATTGATGCTTTTCTCTCTCTTCATCCAGTGTGGCAGGCTTTTTTTGCAACTCTATTTACCTGGGCATTAACAGCGCTTGGTGCTGGAACCGTCTATTTACAACAGGAACCAAGTCGTAAAACCCTTGATCTTATGCTCGGTTTTGCAGCGGGAGTTATGATTGCGGCAAGCTTCTGGTCTTTGTTGGCTCCCGCACTGGAAATGGCTGAAGGAAAAGCTCTACCACCTTGGTTGGTGGTCGCATTCGGCTTTCTCTGCGGAGGCGGATTCTTGCGCCTGATTGATAAATTTCTCCCTCACCTGCATCTGAATTTCCCGATCTCAGAAGCCGAAGGAATTAAAACCAAGTGGCCACGTAGCACCCTGATGGTTCTTGCTATCACAATGCACAATATACCTGAGGGATTGGCTGTTGGCGTTGCCTTCGGAGCAGTCGGTGCCGGTTTTCCAGAGGCATCAATGGCTGGAGCCATAGCGTTGGCTATGGGGATCGGAATTCAAAACTTTCCTGAAGGACTGGCTGTTTCAATTCCCTTGCGTCGCGATGGCCTGTCGCGGCATCGCAGTTTTATGCTCGGTCAATTTTCCGGATTTGTTGAGGTTATCGCCGGGGTGGCTGGAGCAGCCTTGGTCCTTATAGCCCAACCTATTTTGCCTTTTGCTTTGGCTTTTGCTGCTGGAGCGATGATTTTTGTTGTTGTAGAAGAAGTTATCCCTGAGGCGCAACGGGGGGGAAACACAGATATCGCCACCTTCGGAACCATGGTTGGCTTTACTGTAATGATGATGCTGGATGTTGCATTGGGATGATGGCGTTGC
>JASJGU010000296.1:0-4698 GCA_033791385.1 Desulfuromusa sp. | reverse complement strand
CGTTCCGTCCCCGCTCCTTCTGGCTCAATGTTCAAACCCTGACACTCTGGACAGCTTTCTCTTGGTGGCTCTGAGTAATCACAATAATGACACCGTAGTAGTCGTTCCCGTTGATGAAAGGTCAGGGTAATTTCACAATTGGGACAGTGAAAGCTGGAGCCACAATCAGTACACAACAGAAAGGGGGCAAAGCCGCGTCGATTCAACAACAACAAGGCTTGTTCGCGACGCTCCAGAGTTTGTTGCAACTCTTCGATCAGCTCGTTAGCAAGCACTCCCTCCGGTTTTGATTCACGTAAATCGAGCAGTTGAACTTTCGGCATTTTACCGGCGTGCACCCGCTTATCGAGAGACAATCGTTGGACATCTCCCTGTTCACTGCGATAGAAACTGGCAAAGGACGGGGTTGCACTGCCAAGTAACACCGGACACCCCTGCTGCTGCCCTCGAACCAAAGCCAGATCCCGCGCATTGTAGCGGAACCCCTCGCCCTGTTTATAACTCGACTCGTGCTCCTCATCGACAACAATCAAACCGGGACTTTGCAACGGGGCAAAAACTGCAGAGCGCGCTCCGATCACAATCTCAACCTCCCCTCGATTGATCGCCCGCCAGGCATCGTAGCGCTCGCCATCAGACAGGCCGCTATGTAAAACAGCAATTCTCTGGCCCGTGGGTTCGAATCGTGCCCTGAAACGTGCTACCAACTGTGGGGTCAGAGCAATTTCCGGAACCAGCACCAAAGCCTGCCGCTTTTGGTGTAAGCAGTGAGCAACCGCCTGCAGATAGACTTCGGTTTTCCCACTGCCGGTAACTCCATGCAACAAAAAAGATTTAAACCCGTCATTATCAATTGCAGAGACAACAGCAGAGATAGCTTCCTGCTGGGGACTATTTAGGGTCAGGAATTTATCTTCTGGTAGTTTTTCTAATAAGAATGGATCGCGATGTAGCTCTTGTTCATCCTGTTCAAGAAATCCTAGTTCGACTAATCGTTGCAAACTCGAATGGGGGGCTGAGAACTTGCTCCGCAATTGACTCAGCCCAACAGGTTCATGCTGCTTGATAAAAGTGAACAACTCACGCTGCTTAGCACCGCGCGGTTCTTCATCCCGGCCCAGAGCGCGATACACAGGCTCAAGCAAAATTTTAGTTGTCGACTTATCGTTTCCCAGGCCGGCGGGCAACGCACTGCGGATCACCTGCCCCAAAGGGTGACAATAATATTCAGCCGCCCAACGAAGCAAACCGATCAATTCGGCGTTTAGCAGTGGCTGTTCATCAAGAAGCTCTTTGATGCTCTTTAAGCCATCAACAGATCCCGAGCGCAACTCCAGCAAGAACCCAACACTGGTCCGGCGGCCAAACGGTACCCGAACACGCATTCCTACTTTTGCGCACTCCACCAGTTCTTCCGGTACACGGTACGAAAACAGCTGTTTCAGTGGTGCATTTACAGCAATATCTGCAATCAGATCAGACATAAATCCCTGAGAAAAATCGTTGTTTCCCTGTCTACTACCACAGTGGCAATAAAACAGGGGAAATACTCCCGACAAACAAAAAGTCCCCCCGCAACCCTATGCAGAGGGACTTTTTGTTTGTCAGTCAGTCCTTACTATTCTTCAGTCAACACTGCGCCTGCGACCTGTTCAGCGAAGCTGCGACAGGCTTCCATATTTTCCGCTGTCGGGGTGAACCGAAAGGAGATGCCGTTAGCAACTAGCTTGTATTTAAGCCCAGCCAGCCGCTGTTCAACCATCTTTACTGCCTCACCACTCCAACCGAAGGAGCCAAAAACAGCACCCAACTTGGCTTTTGGAGTGACGGAGGAAATCAGCGACAGGGCATGCCAGACATGTGGTGGTGCATCGCGCTGGATAGTCGGGGTTCCGATCAACAAAACGTCAGCACGCTCCAACGCGTCCCGATAATCGTCATCGCGCATGTCACTCAAGGCAAAGAGGTCAACATCAACGCCCTGGGATTCCAACTCCGTCTTGATAACGTTGGCCATGTCACGAGTGTTGCCATGCGACGAAAGAACCGCCATCAAGGCTTGGGGCCGACCACTACTGGAGGGTTCAGCACACCAGCGGGCATAGGACTCGATGGCAAATTGGCCAGAGGAACGCCTGATCGGACCGTGCGAGGGGCAGACCATCTTAATCGGCAAGCCTTCACATTTTTTCAGCGCATCGCGGACTTTATCTTTAAAGGGGCGAACAATGCAGTCAAAATAAAAATGGAAGTCACTGTAAAACTCGTTAATTTCATCATCAAATAGTTTATCCGAGCAATAGTGAGCGCCGAAAGCATCACACGAAAACAACAGCTCCTCTTCTACCAGATAGGTAAAGATGGTGTCAGGCCAGTGCAGATAGGGGGCAACTATAAACCGTAGCGTCTTTCCGCCCAGATCAATTTCATCACCGTCATTGACGATAACCGCGTTAAAAGAGCGATTAAGCAGCTGTTTGAGAAAATTCTCTGCAGGCTTACTGCAATAAATCTGCACATCGGGATTTTTCTCAATGATCTGAACAACGGCACCGGAATGATCAGGTTCGGTATGATTAACCACCACGATATCAACCTTTGCCGGGTCGATATGTTCAGCAACCTTGCCGAAAAACTCTTCGGCAAAAGATGCCTTAACCGTGTCGATCAAAGCGGTTTTTTCACTGCCCTGAACCAGATACGAATTGTAGGTCGTTCCATTACGGGTCGGGAAAAGATCATCAAAAACCTTGAGATCCGGATGACGCACACCAACCCAATGAACACCTTCAACGACTTGAATACTATTTTCCATCTTCTGTAATCCTCCCTAATACTAACTGTTACATTTTCAGTAAACTATATCGCGTGCCTCTTGGTCAGACAAGGGCCTTTCGTGACCAACCAGTCTAGACTTGATAACCAAGGTAATCGAGAAGACCGTTAAGGTCGTTCATCAACTCGGCAAAACCATCACCGGTCAAGCTTTGAGCACCATCACACAAAGCCTTGGCTGGATCGGGATGGACTTCAATCATCAAGCCATGTGCCCCCACCACTAACGCCGCTTTACTCATGGCGTTAACCAGACTGCGCTTACCAGTGGCATGACTCGGATCAACAATAATCGGCAAATGACTCATCTCTGAAATCAACGGAACAACTGACAAATCGAGAGTATTGCGGGTAGTCTTTTCGAAGGTCCGGATACCGCGTTCACAGAGCACAACCTGACTATTTCCTTCAGCGAGAATATACTCCGCCGCAGCCAGAAACTCTTCAATCGTCGCACTCATCCCCCGCTTCAGCAAAACCGGATGGCCAGACTTGCCGACCTCTTTGAGCAGATCAAAGTTCTGCATATTGCGCGCGCCAACCTGCAGCATATCGGCGTGCGCGCAGATAACCTCTAGCTGCTCAATGCGCATAACTTCAGTGACCACCGGCAAGCCACTGGCCTGTCCCGCCTGCTGCAGGTATTTAAGCCCATCTATTCCGAGACCCTGAAATGAATGCGGCCCGGTTCGCGGCTTGAAAGCACCACCACGCAGCATCTGCGCACCGGCGGCTTTAACCTGCTCAGCTGCAGCCATCATCTGCTCTTCGGTTTCGATGGAGCAGGGCCCAGCAATCACAACTGGAGTTTCCCTACCTCCAAACCTGACCCCGTTAACATCAACGATTGTAGGCTTAGGATGAAAATCTCTTGACACCATTTTATATGGCTTACTAACGTGAATTGTCTCACGAACCCCCGGTAGGGTACGGATACTTGAATCATCAACATAACCCTGGTTTCCGAGGACACCGATCGCCGTCCGCAGGCTGCCCGGAATCGGTTCAGCTGTCAGTCCCATAGCGGCAACGGCAGCCATGACCTGATCAATCTGTTCCTCAGTAGCATGATGATGCATGACAATTAACATGTGTCTCTCCTTTTATACCTGCCAGTGGGCAGTACCAAATCTGCTGATTTACATCACAGCAGAAAATATTAAATTGCGCTTAAACGCCACGCCGCTTCAGATAAACCTCAATTCGTTCCAGAGCGCTGACAATTTCATCAAAGGGGCGTGTGTAAGAAAAGCGTAAAAAGCCTTCTGCGCCACCACCAAAATCTATCCCAGGAGTTACCGCAACTCCTGTTTTCTCAAGAATATCAAGGGACAGTCTTTGTGAATTTGTATCAATATGACGCGCATCAGCAAGAACATAGAAAGCCCCTTTCGGCTCAAAGTGAACCCCGAAGCCGAGAGCGCGCAAGCGCTTGACTAGTTCTTTGCGGCGTTTGTCATAAACATTTCGCATCTCGGCAACATCATCCTGACATTGTTGCAGTGCGGCAATCCCACCACGTTGCACAAAATGATTGGCACAGATCAGGAAGTTCTGATGCAACACTTGCAAAGTCCGTACGCAGGAAGGGGGTGCGATCAGATACCCAAGTCGCCAACCGGTCATAGCGTAGGCCTTGGAAAAGCCTCCCAGCACAAAAGCATTCCTAGTAAACTCTAGAATGCAGCGCTCTTCACCTTCATAGGTCAGGCCATGATAAATTTCATCCGAAATGATTGGAATCGGCAGTTCGGCCAACGCCTGCATATCCGCCCCTGAAAGAATAGACCCGGCTGGATTCGACGGCGAATTAATCAACAGCCCCCGGGTCTTGTCGCTGATCAGCTCCCGAACCTGTTGTGG
>JASJGU010000295.1:0-2817 GCA_033791385.1 Desulfuromusa sp. | reverse complement strand
GTACATGCAAGCTGAATAGTTTTATCATGAAATGCCGAACTGGTTCCGGCAAGAGAGAACAGACCTATCTACTGTTCTTCTGTTCGTACATAGGTCCCCGAGTCGGCCTCTGCGATAGCAGGCATTTGCGTACCAGCACATCGATGGCCTGGCGCACCGTCAGCCGGCCGATGCCGTAATCCTTGGCCAGTTGGGGCTCAGACGGAATGGGTGCAACCGGCTGGTAGTCGCCGGTATGGATGCCCTCCATTAGGATGTTGGCCAGCTGGTGGTACAATGGTATGGGGGATTGGGTGTTGAGCAAAGATTAAAAACCAGTTCACAGAACACAGAACAAGTGCCATTTATTGGTAAAGTTGTCAATACAGAAAAAAGTATATGGACAAGTTCAATTTGGCTTAAAATCTACCGTGGAAGTATCTCCACAATAACTGGTCGATGATCACTCGGCAAGCGATCCCGTTCGTTCAGGTTGGGGTCATTCCTGATTTGCGCTGTATACTCGGCAACGGCCACACGACCCTGCCAATCCCAGTCCCGACAGATGGCCGGGCTGAGCCCAATATGATCGATGACCAGCTCTCTGATTTCATCGGCGATGAAATCGTAAAATCGGGCGGTATAGTCCGTTACATTGGATTCAAAAAGAGTATGGGTCAGTTGCCGCTCCGGCCGGAAAACGGACCCGAAAATGCGGTCCACCACTGAATGGGTCAGAAAATTCGCTTCAAAAAAGTCGGCACCTTCACCGTCGTTGAGATCACCCATGACAATTACACGCGCATCAGGATCGTCAAGAATCACCTCGTCAAGAAAGGTGCGAATGCAGAATGCCTCGGCGCTGATGCGCCGACGCGCCTTGAGGGCATCGGCGAAAAATTTCAGCCGATCCGTGCCACCAGCCTTGTACAGGGCTTGGCCGTTCTGGACATACTTGGATTTGAGGTGATTGTTCAGAACCATGAATGAATGCCCGTGGGCCGTGATGCTGACAACCTGAGGTTGGCGTGCGAAGTACACGTCGTCGATCAGAAGGTCCGCATTGACATCGGCCTTGAATGGCAGCGTGAGATCGATGGTGCCCGCGGTTTCCGGACCGGGCTCTGCTGCGGAAACCCCCCGGTCAAGCCTGGCGGCCACCACCAGGGCCTGGCCGCCACCGGACCCCCGCAGGATGCGCCAGTCGCCGTTGACCAGCCCATGGAAGAAGTCCCTCATTTCAGGCATACCGGCACCCTCCTGGATAGCGATCAGGTCCGGGTCGACACTGTTGATCACATTTGCCGCGCGCGCCGCCAGATTAGGGACATCCGTGATCGGGGGTGAAAAGTTGTTGCCTTTGAATGACTGCCGCATCACCGGTGGGTCGGCATCGCCGGGTTGCCACCAGCTGTTCATGTGCTCGATGTTCCAGTCCATTACACGCATAATGGTCTCCTGGGTTGATTCTTCATAGGTCGTTTACTGTCATATTTTATTTAGATATTACCTTCATTCCACGTCGGGGCTCACGCTCCAGCACAATTCGGTCATGGCCGCCCCAACCTCTTTGATAATGTTCTGCATTTCACTAAAGGGCGGGATGAATTCTTTTCCGAATTCAATGGTCCAGCCTTGTATTTTAGGACGGGATGAATCTTCTGAACGACGGCTGAATGCATAGTCCGACGAGGTCGCCGTTGTCGGATAGAGCCCTGATGATTCTTGGACGGCATACCCGGGGCCACCGCGTACAGAAGCCAAGGCGCTATTCATGCGCTGGGCCAATCCCACAGCAATAATCTCATCCATGGGGGAAATGAATTCGCGATAGCGGATATCTTCCAAGATTCCCCGTTGCCCATCATACTCGCGGTTGCCGAAATTTTGATCCGGATCGCTGTTCTGATTGTCATCATCTCCCCAGCTATAGAGAATGAGCTCGGAATAGCTGTGGATATCCACATAGTATGCGATACCGGGATAGGTATCGAACAGATGAAGTACATTTTTAATCTCAGGCTCGGAAAAAGGCGCCTCCCCCTTATAAACATTGCTGGCGCAACTGCTGGAAGTGCCGATGCCGCTCGGCCATAGAAAGTCGAAGTTGCGGTTGAGATCGACCCCCGGGTTTCCGGGATCCACGTCGGTATTAGGATTCCGATTTTTTCGCCACATGGGATCAACGGTCTGGCTGTATTGTTTGCCATCCGGATTGACATCCGGAAAGACAATCACATTCAAATTGTCGACAATGCAACGGACTTGATTCTCGCTGAAAACCTTACCGCCATATTGAAGCGGATGGCCATCCTGATAGGAATTGATCAGGTTGATCAGAAAAGAGAGGCAAATATCCGCCCCACCCCACTCCCGGGAATGCATGCTGCCGGTAAAAAAAACTGCCGGCTGACCGGAATCAAGATCGCCGCCGACTCGCACGGCGCAGGAAACCCGATCCTCCCAGGTCTGCTGAGGAAGTTTGATTAACTCCACCAAATCTGGGTAATCGTTGTTCAAATTAACAAGCGCCGATTCTACTTCTTCAGCGGTCAGATAACCCTCCACCGTGCGGGCGGCCATATCAGATGCGCGGCGCGCGGTTAAAAAACGATTTTCTCGGGACACATCCCGTTTGCGCGCATCTACCATTGCGGTAAGATCGGCAATGATATTGACGCCATATCCAGCGGCTTTTGCTTGTTTAATTTCATCGGAGGTTAAAATGCCCGGTACGACGAATCGATTTCGGGCTTCCTGGCGAGCCGCACGATGCTTAAGATCCAGATCCAGTGCATTCAGTGCGCGGAGTTTCGCCAAGCTGTCGGTGATTATTTG
>JASJGU010000294.1:0-12783 GCA_033791385.1 Desulfuromusa sp. | reverse complement strand
TATCAGCTACTTTCTGCACATCAATGACCAGGTGCCTGGAAAGCGCCGTTATGGCGATGAAAATTAGGAATTCCACTGGTAGGCGTTTGGTTTTGAAATAGACACCGACCATAGCACCGAGTTCC
The DNA here is from genome assembly GCA_033791385.1 of Desulfuromusa sp. GTDB lineage: Bacteria > Desulfobacterota > Desulfuromonadia > Desulfuromonadales > Geopsychrobacteraceae > Desulfuromusa. The sequence goes on along the minus strand of JASJGU010000294.1, from coordinate 12,658 downwards.
AGGTAGATGAACAGGAGGAGAATATCTTTCAGCTCCGCATACCCTTTCCCCAGCATCTGGGTGTATTCGTAGCCCGCCGACCAGATGATGGTCACCAGGATAACGAATAATGCGAGGTAGTGAAAAGAGTCAACCAGGATTCGGCCAATTTTTTCTACCAATTTTGTGGTGTTATCCATGTGAATTCACTCCAAATTTCTTCAACGTTTCCGGCGGCGCTTGATCAAAGTGGGAGAATTCCATGGTGAAACTCCCTTGTCCTTTGGTGGCACTGCGTAGCTCTGTCATATAGCCAAACATTTCCAGCAACGGTACCGTAGCACGGATGACATCCTGCCCCGGCCGTGATGTGATCCCTTCCACCTGACCCCGTTTTTGATTCAGGCTACTCATGACCCGACCGGTATAATCAGATGGAGCGATCAGTTCCAATGCCATGACCGGTTCCAGCAGGGTTGGTTTGCTATCTCTCAGCGCCTGGGTTATGGCTCTATTTATTGCCGCTGAGATGCCAAGATCAGTCGTTTTATTGCTGTTGTAAGGAGCCTCAACCAAGCTGAGTTGCAGGTCTGTTAATGGGTAGCCGGCAATCTGGCCAGACTGGCAGGCGGTGGCCAGTTTTTCTCTGATCAATTCGGCTAGTTCAACCGGCCAATCTTTTAGCAGTTGCTCCGGAATCTCAATCTTGGTGCCACTCTTTCGCTCTGTCGGGTTGATTCTGATCTTGACTTCGCCATGATGGGTTTTTCCATCAACCTCCCGCTCAAATATTTCCAGTTGCTCTGTTGCACAGCGGACAGTTTCGCGGTAAACAACCTGCGGTCGCCCGGTCTGGGTTGCCACTCCAAAATCCGTTTTCAGACGCTGGACAACGACTTCCAGATGTAACTCACCCATCCCGATCAGCAGGGTCTGGCCGGTTTCCGAATCCTCCCTGACGCGGAAGGTGGGATCTTCCCATTGTAGTTTTTCCAATGCCAGTGGCAGTTTGTCGCGATCCTCAATGGTTTTTGCTTCAATGGCCAGTGAGACAACCGGTTCCGGATATTCAAGTCCGGCCAGCTGTAAGGGAAAATCGGGGTTGCTGATGGTATCACCTGTGAGAACATTTTTGAGCCCGGTTGCTGTGACGATATCTCCGGCAATTGCCAGATTGATCCGCTCCCGTTTATGCGAGTGCATACGGAACAGGCGGGCAACTTTTTCAATTCCCAAAGTGCGACTATTGTAGACTGAATCTCCGGGTTTGAGGCTGCCGGAATAGATGCGCAGATAGCTCAGTTTACGCCCTTCGTCGGCAAGAACTTTGAAAGCTAACGCACAGAGATCAGCGCTGGGGTCAGTAGTGACTTGCCGCGTTCCCTGTTTGTCTAGCTGGATTGCGGTTGATGGCGGTATATCGAGTGGTGAGGGGAGCAGGGTGCAGATTGTGTCGAGCAGTGGTTGAATCCCTTTATTGCGTAGCGCTGAGCCAAGCAGAACCGGATATATGCTGCAGTTGATCACTCCTTTGCGCAAGGCGGGAAGAATCCGCTCTGCTGCAATCGGTTTGCCATCAATAAAATCATTGAGAATGTTGTCATCAAAGTCAGCAGCGGCCTCGATAATTTGCTCCCGTTGTTGCTGTACCGCTTCACGGAGTCCTTCTGGAACTTCGCCTGTAACCAAGGACTGCCCCTGGTCATTTTCAGAAAATAAAATAGTTTTTTCAGTAATCAGATCAATGATTCCGTGAAAGTTTTCTTCACTGCCCAATGGCAGTTGCAGTAGTAACGGTGTGGTGTCAAGTTGTTTAATCATCGACTCCAGAACTTGTTGATGGTCAGCGCCGATTCGATCCATTTTATTGATCAGGCAGATGCGTGGCACCTGATAACGGTTGGCTTGCCGCCAGACCGATTCACTCTGTGGCTGAACCCCTTCGACGGCACTGAAAATAGCAACAGCACCATCCAGCGCACGTAGGCAACGTTCAACTTCGATGGTAAAGTCGATGTGGCCGGGGGTGTCAATCAGATTGAAAATATAATTTTTCCAGCGGCAGTTGGTGGCCGTTGCGGTAATGGTGATCCCGCGCTCCTGCTCCTGTTCCATCCAGTCCATCACCGCCAGTCCATCATGGACTTCACCCATTTTATGGATTTCGCCGGTGTAGAATAATATCCGTTCAGATACGGTGGTTTTTCCCGCATCAATGTGGGAGATGATGCCGAAATTGCGCACCTGATTAAGGTCAGGGTTTGCCATGGGTTGTCCTTTTGAAAACTAAAATTCTCCAGATCTGAGCCGTTGCAGGTGCACTGATCCAAGCTGGTTCAGGGTGAAATATTCTCGCTCCAGTTCTTCGACATAGAAATGATCAAGGCCACTGTTGGCCAGAAAATCATTACGCAAATCAGTGTCGTTGTTGGCAATAATTTCCGGGAGAAGATGTCGTAGATAGAGGGCCTCTTTTTTGATGTCGTGAATCACGGTCTGAAACAGTTCGGGATCAAGTGTTTTACTGATAATGCCACGCACCAACAGCTCGTCATTTAATTCGTTGCACAATTCATCTTGTTCAGTCCTGGTATTATAGCGTGAATAACGGGTGCGAATGCGGTCTTTGGCATGGATAAGAACAATATTGTGAAGCTTTTCCTTACTGTCGATCATCTTCAACTCAGCGGTTAATCTCTTTACTGTAGAAACGCCCGCAGCAATTTCTGCCAACCCTTTTTTAAGACACGTCAGTTTCTGACGCCCAAAGCGCCCCAGGTAGTGGTTCATTATAATGTCTTCAAAAAATAGCTTGTCAAATAACCCTTTTACCAGTTTGCTGAATTCTTGACGGCTACCCAGCAGACTTTGAAGAAGCTCTTCCGTTGGGCGGTAACTTTTCATGAAAGCAATCTGACTGATGTTGGTTGAGGTGCTATCGTAACGGTCAAAAAAGGTAATGATGTAGGAGAAATCTTCCAGCAATGACAGCGGAGCCCCTTCCCGAATTTGTTCATCAAACAACTGTCCAGTTTCTAACAGGAGCTTTTCAAAGCTGTGATCATGGTTGCGGCGCGCATGTTGTTTGGCAAATAGCAGTTGGATCATGTCCCGCCTGCTAATTCCTTTGCGCAACAGCAGGTCATGTAGAATATCTCTGGTGATGGCGGTGTATTCTGGTTCATGGATGATGCTGCTGACGTGCGCTTTTAATTTTTCATCTAGTGCTGACAAGAGGACTGCGGGGATTTCATTTCGCAGGGCGAGGGTTTTCAGACGAGTCAGTCGAGCATGCTGCTGACGATTGATATCCCCTTGCTGGTAACATTCAATCAGCACCTTTTTGTAATCGTCAATAATTCGGTAATTATCCCGATGTCTGTACATCACATCAATGCTGATACGTTCTCTCTGATAGGGATCAAGCTCCAGGTTGTCAGCTAAATCCTGGAGAGCCGCATGGGTATTGTTTGAGATGGAGCGATTCCGGTAATAGAGGGTCTGAAACTCTTGCTGGAAATGGCGATGATTGGTAGCGGATAAACGCACCAGATAGATCGTGCACTGACCCGGTAATTGAGCAAGTAGTGATTCTGCCAGTTGAGAATCGTCCTGGCGGTTGAGATTAGGCAGCCGTTTGAGAGTTTTTCCCAGAGAGCGAAGAATCTGCTCTTGGCGTAAGCGATGGGTTGTTTCCTTCAATCCATTGATAAAAAAGAAATAATTATCAACGGCGTGTCCTTTGAGAAAAATATCCTCATAACTCTGCTCAGTCTGGTTCTGCTCGCTGATTTCTAGTTTCCCTGCTTGATTATATCCGGCTCCAAGGAGCATCAGGCGGTTGAAGATGCCTTCCTTGCTCAGGTCTGAGACCGGTTGCTCCACCCCAAACATATATTCGCAAAATGTTCCACCGGTTCCTCCCTGGCGTAACCCGGTTGCGCTAAGAATGAGTTCGCTCCCCGGAGCAAAAAAACGCAGATTCTGGTCGGCCATTTGAAAAAAATGGTGATGAGCGGTTCTGCAACCAGCGGCTGTCGCAAAATACTCGATTTTATCATTGACCTTGCCATGTAGACGTAATTCTGTGTTCATAATATTATTGATTTCATCTTTTTAGAATCAACATAAAAACCTCAACTGTTGGCCATCATGAGCTAGATTGATACCGTCTGGAAGTTCCCGGTCATGAACTGGATGATCAACCTCATGACTAAGGTGAGTGAGCAGGGTTTGTTTTGCTCCGATTTTTTGTGCCATTTCAATTGCCTGGGGAATGTTGTAGTGGGTACTATGCGGGGTAAAGCGTAACCCATCAAGAATCAAGAGTTCCAGGTCGTCTAGAAGATTCAGAGAACTCGGCGGAATGGCGTTGCAGTCGGTCAGATAGGCAAAAGGTCCACAACGATAACCAAAGGTCTGCATCCGTCCATGTTGCATGGGAATCGGGATCATCTTCAGGCCAAACAGGTCAACTGACTTATTGGTGGGATGAAGTTCCAGCTGTGGGATATAGCTGACAGGTTCAGATTTATCAAAAATATAACTGAAACTGTTTCTGATGATCGCTAACGTTTGCTCCGAACCGTAGAGCGGAATCGGTTTTTTTGAGCGGAGGTTGAATCCACGCAAGTCATCGATGCCGTGCAAGTGATCAGCATGACTATGGGTATAGAAGACGGCATCGATGTGACGAATATCCTCGCGTAGCGCTTGTTGACGCAGATCGGTTGAGGTATCGATCAGAATGTTGTATTTTCCATAACTGAGCAGTGCACTACAGCGTGTTCGTTGGTTGCAGGGGTGGTTGGAAAGGCAGACCGCACAGCGGCAGCCAATCACTGGGATGCCGGTACTGGTTCCGGAACCGAGAACGGTTATTTTGAGCGCTTCTGGTTGCATTTTGACGTTATCCGGAAAATAAATAATCTGCAAATATTTTGTAAACTACCATTTTAATTCAGTTGTAGACAACAATTGTTTATGGAATGGAGCAGATTGAAATCGCCTGTAAGAGGTCGCGATGTTGGAACAAAATCAGCCTGAGATCAACAAGCTGTGCCGTCGCTGTATTCGGCAATGTAAGCAGCCGGACAGTATCGTTATGCTCGATTGCCCCCGGTTCCAGCCTCGGCCGTTTAAATCGGAAGTATTGAAATTTAAGCAGTTGGATTTGTTTGATCAGGAGTAGATGGTTTCTGCTGGTTTCACAAAGTGCAACATTTGTAGTTATTATGAGAATGGTGCTGGGTCACTCTACCTGGCAAAGAAATTTTTTAAGCAAGGGAATGTATTTTTCCGGTTCGACCAGAAATGAGTCATGGCCATAATCGGAATCAATTAAATGGTAGTTGACCGGTTTGTTCAGTTTTTGCAGTTCGGTCACCAGTTCTTCGGTTTGATGAGCTGGATAGAGCCAGTCAGAGCTGAACGCGAACCAGAGTGATGGGCAATTAATTTGATCCAGAGCCTCGCTCAGGGAGTCGAAGTTCCAGGCTACATCGTAGAGATCTAAGGCTTTTGCCAGATAGAGAAACGAGTTGGTATCGAACTGATCGACAAAATTTTTACCGTTGTAATCGAGATAACGCTCAATTTCAAATTTGCCGAAAAAATCGAACATCCCGTCACGTATAGAAAAGCGTCGTTCAAATTTTAACTGCATCGATACATCTGACAAAAACGAAATATGTCCCACCGCTCGTGCCAGAGACAATCCATCTGCGGGGGGATGTTCCGGTTGATAATTGCCTTTTTTCCATAATGGATCATTGAATATTGCTTGCCGCGCCAGAGCGTTCAAGGCAATCGCCATGGGGGACGTACGTCCGGTTCCAGCGATGGGAACAATAGAACGCACCATCTCTGGGAAAAGAATTGCCCATTCGATGGCCTGCATCGCACCCATGGACCCACCAACAATTGACAATAGTGATTTAATGCCAAGGTGGTCGATCAGCAGTTTTTGCGCGCGAACCATATCGCGGACCATAAGGACTGGAAAGCTGAGGCGATAGGGGCGCAGCGTACGGGGGTTGACACTGGTTGGGCCCGTTGAGCCTTTACAGGAGCCAATTGTATTGCTGCAGATAACGAAATAATGATCAGTGTCGAGAACTTTTCCCGGGCCGATCATATTGTCCCACCAGCCTGGTTTGCGATCTTCTTCTGAGTGAAAACCGGCAGCGTGAGCATTTCCGGTCCAGGCATGGCCGACCAGAATCACGTTAGATGCATCTTGATTCAGTGTACCGTAAGTTTCATAGGCCAGGGTCAGGGGGCCAAGCAGGCGGCCACTTTCAAGCTGAAGCTCGACATCAAACTCTGCATATTTGGTGGTCACAATACCGACGCTGTTACTCAAGCCACATCCCCTATGATGAGTGCCAACAAAAAAGGCCCCTTCCATTTCCAGGAAAGGGCCTTGAGGATACTGGTTATCAATCGTATCTCAGGCACCGTCCCCATCTGTCCCTGAGGCGCTATGTCAGCAGGGCAGGAATTGGCACCGACCTTCTCCTTTTTGCTGCAAGAATGCCGGTTGCCGTGGCTTCAAAGGGCCTTCTCCCTCCACCACTCTGGATAAAGACGTTGTTCATGTTCGTTTGAAAGCTGACTCTATCTTACCCGCGCGAGGTTTGTCAATTCTCCCCAAAGTGCTGGTGTCGCCAAAAAAATCGGATCTCCGGACTTTTTGCTTCCCCGTGACCTGCTTAAAAAAACAGCAGCCGGGTTTATTTTTTATGCAGAGGGTGGGGGGTATTTTATAGAAATCCTCTTGAAACCACATTTTACATAGCGGCATGGCAATTGAATAGACCGGGTCTTTATAGCTAATTGACCTAACGATGGCGTTGGGTTCAGGTGTCTGACGAGGAGGTCTGATCAATGGAAGTATCGCTCTTAGCGCTGCAGCATGGTGGGGATGTATTATTTCTTTTGCTGGGCGCAGTCATGGTGTTTGCCATGCATGCAGGATTTGCTTTTCTGGAAGTTGGAACGGTTCGCCAGAAAAATCAGGTGAATGCTTTTGTTAAAATCCTTTCTGACTGGTCAGTGTCGTGTGTTGTCTATTTTCTTATTGGTTACCCGATCTCTTACGGCATTCACTTTTATACCTCTGCTGCTGGATTGTTAGGCGATAATCAGGGTTATGAATTGGTTCGATTTTTTTTCCTGCTTTGCTTCGCTGCATGTATCCCCGCTATTATTTCAGGTGGTATTGCAGAGCGTGCTAAGTTTTGGCCGCAAGTTGTGGCAGGAGGAATCTTTGCCGGTATTTCGTACCCAATTTTTGAGTCTCTGATCTGGGGACAGAACAGCGCCGAACTTCAGGGTTTTTTTGAATCGACTTTTGGGGCGCAGTTTCACGATTTTGCCGGCAGTGTGGTGGTTCATTCAATCGGTGGGTGGTTGGCGTTACCCGCGATTCTTATTCTCGGCCCGCGCATGGGACGTTTTGTGCGGGGGAAAAGTCGGGCGATCCCCGTCAGTAATATTCCATTTTTGGCTCTGGGAAGTTGGATTCTTGCGGTCGGATGGTTTGGTTTTAATGTGATGAGTGCTCAATCCCTACAAGGTATTTCAGGGTTGGTCGCGGTCAATTCTTTATTGGCGATGGTCGGTGGAGTGTTGTTTGCTTTGATTGCCAGTAAAAATGACCCAGGGTTCGTTCATAACGGTGCGTTAGCTGGATTGATTGCTATTTGTGCAGGATCTGACCTGATGCATCCGATTGGCGCTTTTTTTGTCGGCGGCATTGGCTCGCTGATTTTTGTCTATGGGTTTCAGTTTGAACAAGAAAAACTCAAGATTGATGATGTCCTGGGTGTTTGGCCTTTGCATGGCGTTGTTGGTTCTTGGGGTGGGATTGCTGCAGGTATTTTTGGTTCACGTACTTTGGGTGGCTTGGGCGGCGTCTCCTTTATGACTCAACTCGTCGGCAGTTTGCTGGCTGTGATTTATGCATTGATTACAAGTTACATTGTTTATAAGACGATAGACAAGCTAAGTGGGTTCCGCTTGAATGCGGATCAAGAATTTGCCGGTGCTGATTTATCTATCCACCATGTAAACGCCTACCCAGAAGAAAACCTTAAATAGAATTAATTTGACATGCATTTGACGGCTGTTAATGAAGTAGTAGAATAAACTTAAAGGTCGTTATTTTACAGAAGGCGGTGGCAGCCTTCTGCTTTGCCCTGGACTCCTAATCCCTCCTGGACTCCAGGGTTTTTTTATGCCTTTTCCCGGAAAAACCACAGCAATGCTGTAGATCGGACTTTTTCGACGCCATCAGTTCATGACTTTTAGCGAAAGCATCACATGTTGTAACGTTCGACAGGTTGCTTGTCGTTCAGCAATAAAAAAGGGGCGACAGGTAAGTCCTGTAGCCCTTTCCAGGTTGTCTGGATGTTATTCCGTTCTTAAACTATTTGGTTTTTCAAGGATTCTAATTTTTCTTTTTCCCTGCGAACCAGATCAGCGACACTGTAGCGTTTAAGAACTTCAGCCATTTCGTGCTGTGCGTCATGCCAGACCTCGTGGGCAGAGCAGTAAGAATCACGGTGGCAGAACGTGGTATCGACCAGGCAATGGTTTAGTTTTAACTGCCCTTCTTCGGCCTGTAGAACATCAAGCATGGTGATTTCACTTGGGTCTTTAGCCAGGAGAAAGCCTCCGCCGACACCTCGCTGTGAGCTGACAATGCCTGCCTTGATCAGTGGTTGAAGAATTTTAGTCAAAAATGCCGGGGTCACCTCTTGGGTGCGGCAGATATCTTTTTTTAATACGATATCATTCTTTGGTTGCTGAGCCAAAAAAATAACTGCCCGAATTGCGTACTCTGTTGCTCGTGTTATAACCATTTTTACCTCCCAAAGATAACTGTTCTAGTGATGAATACACCGAAGCTGAATGGTTGTCAATGACCCCTTTTGTTGTTATTGAGCAATCAGGTCGCTTGACAGTTGATTATTCCGGCTGCATCATCTTGTGCAATGGATAGACGAATGAATAATCAGCACAAACAAAACCAATTGGTTTCGCCTGTTATCGGCCGTTTTGCCCCCAGCCCGACTGGACCCCTTCATTTTGGGACTTTGTTGGCTGCGTTGGGGAGTTATTTATTGGCAAAATGCTCTGGTGGAGGATGGGTTCTCCGGGTTGAAGACCTTGATCCTCCACGGGTTGTCCCGGGGGCTGCTGATACTATGCTCCGGCTTTTGGAGCAGTTAGGCTTTGAATGGGATGGCGAGATCATCTATCAGAGCCAACGTTACGAACGTTATCGACAGGTTTTAGAGCAGTTGCGCGGAGATGGGCGGGTGTTTGATTGCAGTTGCACCCGGCGTGAAATTTTAGCCAGCGCTCCACACCCAGGAGAAGAAGGCCCTGTCTACCCAGGCACCTGCAGGAATGGCATTTGTGGAGGGCGTGCCGAACGTGCAGTTCGGTTGCGTGTTGCGGATCGAGATATCCAGTACCGTGATGGCATTTTTGGAGAACAAAGTCAAAATCTGGAACAAGCGATTGGCGATTTTGTCCTGCATCGAGCCGATGGTTTATTCGCTTATCAATTGGCAGTGGTCGTTGATGATATCGATACAGGGATCACGCAGGTAGTTCGCGGCGCGGATTTGCTCTCTTCAACTCCGCGTCAGATTTACCTCTACCAGTGTCTTGATGTTGTGGTTCCAGACTATTTTCATCTGCCGCTGGCTTTTGGAGATAATGGTAAAAAATTGAGCAAAAGAAATGGGGATATAGGCTTAGTTACGGTAGAAAATGGTGCGTGTATGCTTTGGCGGGCATTGGAGTTTTTAGGGCAGTCGCCGCCGAAAGAATTGTTTAATTCAACTCCGGCTGAGTTGCTTAGCTGGGGACGGGAATATTTTCAACCTGCCACAATCCCAGAAGAAGGCCGCCAAATTAGATTCTAACATTTAGATTCTAAACCTTTCGTATTGGGACATCTTCTGCTACCTTTACAGGCGGAACGATAAAGTTGTGGTTATGGAAAAAATCAGGAGGTTTGCGATGAAAAAATGGTTGTACTGTATTTTTTTAGTTATTTTTCTGGCTGGTTGCGGTAGCGGTACGTTTCAGGTGCCGAAGCAAGAATATCAGTCTCGAGTTCAAGTGCTGGGTGTTCTGCCGTTGCTGGTTGACAATAATAGCTCCTTGAATTATCCGCAAAAAGATACCTTATTCGATATTCTTGCCCGCTCAGCTCACGGCAAACATGAACTTTTGGTTGAACAGCTGAAAAAGAAGAAGGGTTATTTTGACGTACGCTCGCTTTCAGTCAGTCCCGAACTGACCGCACTGTCACTTTTGAGTGCTGGTAGCCGTCACGATGAAGCCGGGTGGCCGCAAGGTTATGTTTTTGATGCTGCCACCGTGGCTGAGATGGCACGGCAGAATGTTCTGGATGCAGTGCTGGTGGTGGTTTTTTCTGGTGAACAAATTGAAGAAAACCGGCGGTCACGGACGAAACTTGAAACTTTAAAAACTCGTTATGATGATATTCGGGCAACCGCAGCGGTGATTGATCGCGACGGCAAAGTTCTTTGGCAACTAGTTGGGATGGAGAGTTTCCAGGCGCTGGTTCTGCAGTATGCGGACTTTGATGAAGCATATTTTAATAAAACTGATCTCGTGCGAGTCAAAAATATAAGCCTGTCTGGGGTCGAGCCAATTCTGGAAGAAACTCCAAATGAGGATGACGTGTCGCCTCTGCCAAAAATGTATAAAGATCTATTTGCTAAGATTGCTTCCGGAATCAGCCCTGGTTTGCTCGATTCTTTACACTAAATGACCTGCGCTGGGATTTATTTACGCTTCAAGGTTGACATGGAAAGATAAAGCGGGTAAAAGCGACTTAGTGAAAACATAAAAGTGCCTACCCGCTTTATTTCCTGCTGATGCAGGTTGGAAAATATAATTCCCCAAATTAAAATTCTGATAAAACCATTCATATATATGATCACTGCAGACAAAAATGAGTTTTAAAAGTTAAATATAAATACTATGCCTGCCTCAATTCTGACCCATTCCTGATGAGTGCAACGGTTTGTTTCCGTATGGGAAGCCAGTTATTACTAATTATATTGTGAAAATAGATCCCCTTATCCCCGTTTTGTTTACCTATGGAAAACCTGTCAAGGTTTCTGTCTATGCCCTTACCTCACGGGCTGGAGAACATTTATGAATCTGAAAGACTTGAAGAAAACAAAAATGACTGAATTGATTGCTCTCGGCAAAGATCTCAAGTTGGATGAGATCGGTGGAATGCGTCGACAGGATCTGATTTATTCGATTCTCAAAGCGACGGCCGCGCAAAAGAAGGCCATTTTTGGCGAGGGGGTATTGGAAATTCTGCCAGATGGTTTTGGTTTCTTGCGGGCACCAGATGCCAACTATCTGCCTGGGCCGGATGATATCTATATCTCTCCATCCCAGATCCGGCGTTTTGCTTTGCGTACCGGTGACACTGTCGCCGGGCAGATCAGACCACCAAAAGAGGGCGAGCGCTATTTTGCCTTGTTGAAGGTTGCGGAAGTCAATTTTGAAGATCCGGCAAAGATGCGGGAAAAGACATTCTTTGATAACTTAACTCCCCTGTTTCCAGATGAGCGCTTGATTCTTGAAACGACTCCAGAGAATCAAGCAACCCGGGTCATCGATCTGGTGGCACCGATTGGCAAAGGGCAGCGTGGCCTCATCGTTGCGCCCCCGCGAACCGGTAAAACGGTTCTGCTGCAGAATATCGCCAATGCAATAGCGACTAATCATCCGGAAGTCTACCTGATCGTTCTGCTGATTGATGAGCGTCCGGAAGAAGTGACCGATATGCTGCGCAATGTTAATGGCGAGGTTATCTCGTCAACTTTTGATGAGCCGGCTAATCGACACGTACAAGTAGCTGAAATGGTTATTGAAAAAGCGCGTCGCTTGGTGGAGCATAAGCGTGATGTGGTGATCCTGCTGGATTCCATCACTCGTCTCGCCCGTGCCTACAACACAATTATTCCATCCAGTGGTAAGATTCTCTCGGGTGGTGTCGATGCCCATGCATTGCATAAACCAAAGCGCTTCTTCGGTGCCGCACGGAATATTGAAGAAGGGGGCAGTTTGACGATTATCGCTACTGCGCTGATCGATACTGGAAGTAAGATGGACGAGGTTATCTTTGAAGAATTCAAGGGAACCGGTAATATGGAATTGCATCTGGATCGACGTTTGGCGGATAAACGCACCTACCCAGCTATGGATATTAACCGTTCTGGAACCCGGAAAGAAGATCTTCTGCTTACAGTTGAGCAGTTGCAGCGTATCTGGCTACTGCGTCGGGTGCTTTCTTCGATGAATACGGTTGATACTATGGAATTTTTGTTGGAAAAAATGGCTGAAACAAAGACCAATCAGGAGTTTCTGGATTCGATGAATCAATAATGGTGGCGCAAAAAGTACGACCTGCGCTGCGCCTTGCAGGACGCAACTTTTATTTAGCCATTGTATCTCAAGAGAGTCACAGTCTTACCGAATAATTTTGCTTGCTCAAAACAGACAAAAATGCTATTTATTTGGTTTGTCTGACGCAAATATTATAGACCTGTACAACAAGCCAGGTCGCTAAGGAGAAAAAGAAGATGAGAGAAGGTATCCATCCCAAGTA
>JASJGU010000293.1:0-4025 GCA_033791385.1 Desulfuromusa sp. | reverse complement strand
CACCGATAAACGATAATAAGTGCTTATTGGAGCGCGGAACCTATTCCTGAGGGACCGGTTGACCTGTTCTTGCTCCCGCCCATTACAATAGTTGTATCCTACAACTAATCTATAACAAAAAAACATAATAGAGCTTTTAGAACATTACTGCGGGAAAGTGAAATTTTGACTAGGGTAGCCCTCTTAATGCATGATATCGCAGGAAACGGTTCCGCACCTCGGTATGAGAACATTGAGCAGAACGAGATCAACGGGATTGTCACGAAAAGATTTAAGAGCCTCCAGTCCGGTTGCAGTCTTGTTCAACTTATACACATGGTTATGCTCCCGACATCAACAGTTCTTCCAACTTGTGACCAGGTATTGGCCTACTCAGCAAATACCCTTGGAGTTCATCACACTTCATCCGCTTTAGAGCAGCCTTTTGATCCTCAGTTTCTACTCCTTCAGCCACCACTTTCAGATTGAAACTCTTAGCTATATCGACGATTGATTGCAGCAGCGATAGACCATTTCCGGAGTTTTCGATGTTTTGCACAAATGATTTATCAATTTTCAGGGTCGAGAGAGGAAACAACTGCAGATGGCTGAGAGCCGAGTAACCGGTACCAAAATCATCGATGGCAATAGCGACACCGATATCCCGCAACTGAAGCAACATCAAACGCGCGTCGTCGGTGTTGGTCATCATCACCCGCTCCGTCAGTTCAACTTCGAGATACTCGGGCTTAAGGCCGGTTTCCTGCAAAGTGCCGATAATCCTTGCCACCAGCTGCCTGAAATTGATGTTGTTGCCGGAGATATTGATGCCCATGCGACAATTGGCAAACATTCCCGCTTCGACCCACTTCTGTGCTTGCGTGCATGCCTCCCGGATTACCCAGTCATTGATACTGTGAATAAATCCGCTCTCCTCGGCAAAGGGAAGAAAATTATCCGGTGGTATCAATCCCTTCTCCGGATTTATCCAGCGAATGAGTGCTTCCACCCCAGTGAGTTTGTAACCGTTTGTATTGGCATATTGCGGTTGATAATAGAGAACAAACTCACCGTCGTCCAATGCCTTGTGGAGGCTGTTACTCATTTGAAAACGAGCCAAGGCGGCTTCGTTCATGGCGCTTTGGAAAAATTGATAATTGTTACGACCTTTCTCTTTTGCCTCATACATGGCAGTATCGGCGTTCTTCAAAAGAGTTTCAATATCTTCGCCATCATCAGGATAGACACTCACCCCAAGACTGGCACTGAGGATTACTTGTTGTCCTTCCAGTTGTAAGGGTGTTGCCAGAGACTCAATAATTCGTTCGGCAAGCTTGACCAATTGGTTGGTGGTGCAAATATCGGTGACAAGGATATTGAACTCGTCACCTCCCACCCGGGAAATTACGGAATTTGGCTCTCCTTCGCCAGGCCGGGAAATGACGTCGGAGTTGCGGAGAATGGTTTTCAGTCGGTCGGCAACTGTGATAAGTGCCTTGTCGCCACAGAGATGACCTAATGTATCGTTTATTAGTTTGAAGTGGTCAAGATCAATAAAAAAAATTGCCGCTTTTTTACGGTTGCGCTTGGTCTGTGGCAAAATTCTCAGCCAATGCTCCCGGAAGAGTGTACGGTTGGCCAGACCAGTCAGGTTGTCATAAAAGGCAAGATAGCGGATTTTGTCCTCAGCCTGCTTCAGTTCAGTGATATCTTGAATTATACCTACGGCATACCGGTGCCGTGGATTATCTCTGCGAACAATTTCGCCCTGGTTGAGAATATTCCTCTCACTCCCATCCTGGAGGATTACTCGGTACTGGACACTGAAGGGTAGTTCCGCCCTGCAGGCATTATCGATCAGGTTTCTCACCCGCTCCTTATCCTCGGCAACGATGGCATAAAAGAGAGCGTCATAGCTATAAGGTTCTGAGAGTCCAATTATTTGCGGCGTGGGGCAGGTAAGCTGGAATTCACCTCCATCGAGATTTTTTTCCCAGTGGCCCAATTTGGCAATATCCTGTGCCTTGAACAGCCGTTTCTGGCTGATCTGCAGTTCACTCAGGATCGCCCCGGAACGAAGCCAATATCGGACCCGAAAGCCAAGAACCAACATATTGATTGGTTTACTGATAAAATCGGTAGAACCCGCCTCAAAAGCCTGGGTAATGGTCTCTGTATCATCCATGCCGGTAACCATTACCACCGGTATGTGTGAACCACCCGGCAAACATCGAAGCATTTGACAAGTGGCAAATCCATCCATCTCGGGCATGACAACATCGAGAAAGATAAGGTCCGGACGTTTTGTTGTAAAAAGATCCACAGCCTCCTGACCACTTTCAGCTTCAACAACCTCGTGTCCAGCATTTTCGAGAGTGAATCTCAATTGTAATCGAGCAGAAAAATCGTCATCAACGACCATCACTACTGATTTCCGGGGATACAAAATGGTATTAGCAGTACTATCTGTGGGCATGATGTGCTCTCTAATATTAATAATATGTGCAAAAATTTGAATTATGTTCGACCGATAATTTCTTCCGCCGGCTCCCCATCATTCCACTCAATTGATGGCCGGCTGCTAAACTGACCAGTTTTACTGGTATTCAAGCAGTGCATGTGCTCCCTTTTTTATAATATCCAGGTGATCCATGAAGGGATAATCATGATTGATTCCGGCGTTGGTATGGATATCCTGAGCTTTTTCGGCCCAGACGGAAAACCCGCATTGAGCCAGGGTTCCCTTGAGGGTATGGGCGGCTCTGCCCAGGGCGGGGTAATCCTGGCCCTGAAGAGCAGCCATTGCCTTCTCGAGGTTTTCGTTTATACTCTTGCAAGATGCCGATACCAGCCTCGAAATTTGCTCGTCCGTAAAGTTTGTCGTCGTTTTGAAATAGCCGGTAATGTCTTCAACTCTTGCTGCGTCTGGAACAATGTCAATTGGGCAAGCAAGATCATCTGCCAGACTGACCTGTCCGGGGGCGCAGCATGAAGAGGTTTCACCAATGGCCGACTCTAGTGCAGAAATGAGATGATCACACTTAAAGGGCTTGGTGACATACCGATCCATTCCGACGGAGAAGCACATCTCCTGATCCTCGATCATTGCATGGGCAGTCATTGCAACTATCGGCACATATTTACCGGTGAGTTTGCCTGCCAGGGATCTCTTTATCTCATCCGGCAATGAATCCGGTGCAGGATTTCCCTTCTCAATAGAACGGATGATAGTGGTTGCCTCTAAACCATCCATTACTGGCATTTGTACATCCATGAAAATGACGTCAACACGCCTGGCTGCCAGAGCAGTTAATGCCTCTACTCCATTGGTGGCAGTTGCGACCACATGATCCTGTTCAAGCATCAGACTCGCCACTTCCCGATTCACCTCATTGTCGTCAACAATCAGTATATTCAACCCCTTGATCGCAGATTCAGGACGATATCCTTTTGGGGCGGCGGTTTTGGGCAGCTTTTCTGCACAGATTGGCAGCTGGATAGTAAAATGAAAAGAACTGCCGATGTTCACTTGACTCTCGACCCAAAGGCTGCCAGCCATCAGGGCCGTCAGCTGTTTACAGATGGCCAGCCCCAGGCCAGTCCCGCCATATCGTCTGGCATAGGAGTTGTCGGCCTGCTCGAAATTGTTGAAGATCAGGGGAATTTTTTCCGGTGAAATCCCTATTCCGGTATCCGTGACGATGAAATGCAGGACTGCTTTTTCATTAGAAATGTTTTCTATATCGACATCGATAATGATGGAGCCGGATTGGGTAAACTTGATCGCATTGCCGACCAGATTGATTAAAATCTGGCGTAGACGAGAATCGTCGCCGACCACGGAGTCTGGCAGGCTATTCCGGCTAATCAACTGCAGTTGCAAGCCTTTTTCGACTGCAGATACATTCATGGTAGAAATGACGTTGTGGAGCAATTGGGCCAGATCAAAGGGGCTATTGTTCAGCTGGAGCTGCCCCACTTCTATCTTAGAAAAATCGAGAATATCGTTGAGAAGACCGAGCAGGTTTTCAGCCGATTGCTGCACG
>JASJGU010000292.1:0-5743 GCA_033791385.1 Desulfuromusa sp. | reverse complement strand
ATGGCCGCAGTATTTTTCCTGTTCGGTGGGTCAGCATTCGCACTGCATGATGGTGGAGTTGCACATTGCGATGCATGTCACTCGATGCACAATTCTGCCGACAACCCGAGAACCGGTGATGTTAACGCACCGAGCCTGATGAAGGGCTCCGATGCTAGCTCCACCTGCCTGAACTGCCACTCAGGTGACGGCACTGGTTACCACAACTCTTTGACGACTGTCGGTAACGGCGTTAGTCAAGGTGGTGATTTCTTCTGGGTATTATCTGGTTCGACTTATGATTCTCCGCGATGGGGTGGCGATACAATGGGCGCATTTAATGACCCAGACAATACCGGCCACAACGTTATTGCTGCCGACTTCGGTCTGGTTGTTGACGGGACTAATGTCACTGCCCCTGGGGGCATCATGCCTTCGAACACTCTGTTCTGTACCAGCTGTCACGACCCGCACGGTCAGGTAGACGGTGGCACCGGTGCTGGTGCTGCAGCGATTTCCGGTTCCGGTTCCTACGGTGACCCTGAGCCAACTGACGGCTCAATTCTTGGCAATTTTCGACTACTCGGCGACGCGGGTTACAAACTAATCACTGCCGATGCTCCTATAGCCACTTCTCTCAACGCGGGATATAGCGAATCTGGTGGTTACGGCAATGCAACCGATTACGGTTCCGGCATGACAGACTGGTGTCTGAGCTGTCATCCGTCTTATCGGGGCGGTCGCGATATGCACAACGTCAACGGCCATGTTAAAGGTGCTTATAACAGTTACAGGGCAACTGGTGATTACACCAACACAGTAGCTACAGCGTATGATGCAATGGTTCCGTTTGAGCGAAACGTTGCGCGTACTGAGCTTGATCCTACCAGTACGGTTGGCTCTGCGGGCCCCTCAAGGATTGCCTGCATAAGTTGTCACCGTGCTCATGTCTCGGCATTTAATAATGCTATCCGTTGGGACTCCGAGCATGAGTTCTTGGCCCAATCAGGAATCCTCAATGAACTCACCACGACTATCTTGGCGGGCGGTGCGATCCCTTACTTCAGGGACGGTGCGGCATTTGATCCGACCGTTGAATATGGCCCATGGCAGAGGTCCCTCTGTAACAAGTGTCATGTGAAGGACTAGGCTGTTTGCTCAGGGTTGGCCTTTGTAGGTTGTCACTGTAGCGGCGCAAAACTAAGAAATAGGCTCGATTGCATAAAACAACAAAGCCCCTAATCAAGAATGAGCAGGGGCTTTTTCGTGTCTGTCAAAAATCAGAAAACTACTTATGGGAAGGCTTTCCCTGCTGACCCGGCCAACTTTCAATTATAGGTAGATTTGAAGACCGTCTAGCTGTCTGTGATCATGCGGTTTTCAAAACTGGTTACATTTGAATTTTCACCATCTGCTCGTTCGAGCGATTTTCACCAGTCACAACGTCAACTTGTGAAAATACACATTGCTCTCAAGAATACGCTTTTCGTAGCATTTGAGACTGACCTAAAGCTTACAGACTCTCTGCGACCATATTATTTTCTGATATCATGTAAGGATGCAGAAACCTAAGATGGAGCCCTTCAGACTCTGGGTTTGTATTTTCTTGTGCTTTTCTCTAACGGTATTGACCTGCTCATTAATGCACTATCTTATTTGTGCAGTTCACACATACGATTCCTGTAGCTATTTGTGTCCCTCGTATTTGACAAAAGAGTCAATTGTTTTCCCATATTTTTTGGAAAAATGGTTCGCACTGCAATCATGGCTTTTAGCTGTCGGTCAAAATCTGCTAGGTATCCCTGGTAGTCATAAAAATCTCATTTTTTCAAATCTGATAATGGCACCACTGATTGAGGAATTGATGTACCGCGGCCCACTGTTTTTATTGAAAAAACGCATTGGATTCCATACGTGGTGGCTTTTGGCCAATTTCCTCTGCGTAATATTCGTACTTAGCCACAGAATCTCTGGGCTGTCGATTCTTCCAATAATTGTTCTAGGCCTCGCATCCTCATGGTTGATAATAAAAACCGAAAGATTCTGGCCAAGTATTAGTCTACACTTTTTGTACAATTTCCAAGCTGTTTCCTTGCCGTTTTATCAAACATTCCTTTGGGGAGCTTGACGCTTTGTTAAACGTCTGATCTTACAACATGGAACTTTTTAAAATTGAAGAAAAGTGCTATCACAAATAGTAAGTTTTGAACTGAAATCCAGTATTAAATTTAGATCAATCCAACACCTTTCATACGATTAACTCTGGTTGACTTCATTTCATCTCAACTCAACCGATTAAGCTCATCAAGCAGTTGAACAATCTCAGCTTCGTTATAATTTTTCTTCAGTGCCGCCTCTTCAATCGTGTCCCAAACCGGTTCACCACAACGGATACAACGGATATTTTTATGAAATAAATAGCCGACAGCATCCGGTTTCAGTTCCACCAGTTGTTCGATTTTCATATCTCGGGTAATCAGGGTATCTGCCATTTTCCGCTCCTCATCAATCTGACGTTTCAGTTCTCAATTGCTCATAAAAATCACGGTTTCGACTTCCACCCGAATATTTATGCAACAGCAATGTATATATTTTTGTCGCCCGCAGTTCTAAATCCAACTGTTGCAGGGCAAGATGACAGGCTGTCGACTCAGTGCCATAATAACGCTTGAAAAGCACATAAACACGGGAAAAGTTCTGGACTAAGGGGATTTTTCTCTGCTTGCGACGAGACGCCAGAAACTGCCGCCCTTTTTCACTGACTGCCAACAGATGCAGATAATGCGGCTCGGCAGAAAATAATTGTCGCACGACTTTTTTATCCATCTCCAGTAAAACTGAAACCAGCATACGCTGAATACGGGTTCGGGTTAACTGTCGCGACTTGAGACCAACCAGTAATTCTTCAAGAGACAATGATTTTTCTGCAACACTCAACAGGCGATTTTGAATACCGTTTTCCACCAGCCCGCAGTTGACCAATCCTTCAGGATTCCGGAAAATTTGCGCCGAGAGTAAACGATAATAATTATCTGCAGAGGCAATTCTACCTGCAGCTATCGTCCGCCGCAATATTTGTAAGACTGGTGTTGGAAGAAGCGCGTCAACCGGCTCGGATTCCGCTAGTTTCTTACGAATCCCGGTGGCACTGGCGATTCCGCCCTGCCCGGTCTCAGTATCATGATATCCAGCCCCGATTCTATGGATCGTTGCTGGATGGATTGTACTTTTCAGCGGGTTCAAAGCCTTGAGATATTCGATCCCAAGGATGTTATTCGGCTCTGCCAACGCTGCTGATTCAAGATTATCTGGCAACAGTTCAGTCAAAAGCTGTGATCTTGCCTGAGGATAGTTCATTCCCTGGCGTAATAATTCCGAAGTTTTCTCTGTCACGAGAGAATCGTGAGCACACAGAAAATCTGCACAGCATTGTAACGACTTGATGTCCCCCGACTCGCTACCAAAGCAGAGGCTGTCAACACCCAGCGCAGCCAATGACTGTACTGCACCCCGGGCAAAGTCGGGAGCGCTGCTGCAAGCCCAGGGAAGCGGCAGTTCTACAATGATGTCAACCCCAGCCCTCAACGCCATCTCAGCCCGCGCCCACTTATCCACCAGGGCGGGCTCGCCACGCTGCAGAAAGTGCCCGCTCATGACCGCAACCGAAACATCTGCCCCAGTCACCCGCAGACTTTCCTGCAAATGGTGCAAGTGGCCATTATGGAAAGGGTTATATTCAGTAATCAATCCGACAGCGTGCATATACTCACTTCAACCACTGAGACACGGAGACCCAGAGAAAAAGTTCAATTACAAAACAAGGCGACAAATTCCATCCTTCAGTCTTGCTTCTCGAAAATTAAGCAGCAGCCCTACCTTGGCTGGCAACAATTTAAGATAAGTTAGAAGCTGCGCCTGATGGACAGGTAGAATTTTTTCGATTGTTTTAATTTCAATTACAACCTGCTCTTCCACCAGAAGATCCAAACGGTAGCTACAATCCAGCTTGATCCCTTTATATTCAAGAGGTAAAGATCTCTGTCTTTGGAACTTTATGCCACGTAAAAACAATTCATGACACAAACACTGTTCGTAAGCAGACTCAAGCAATCCCGGACCTAAGTTTTTATGCACTTCAATTGCCGCTGAAATAATACTTTCTGTCAATTCCTCACAAATATATTTTCCCACAATTCGCCCCCTCATTGATTTTCTCAGAGTCTCTGTGACTCTGTGGTAAAAACTTTCTTAAAGTACCACAGGAATTTGATCCCCAACCCGGTTTTCCTGCGGCGTTACAATGGTCTTGTAGGCCAGAACTTCAACTCCTGCAGCCACAACTTCACGTAAAAGTCGTCCATATTCTGGATCGATATCATCGGCCGGAGAAAACTCATTGGCCTCAGCTCGTTGAACAAGGAAAAAAATCACTGCCCGGTATCCCTGTTGTTTAGCGGCAAGTAATTCGCGTAAATGTTTCTGCCCACGAGTCGTGACTGCATCGGGAAAGCATGCCGTTGTTTCTCGACAACACAGGGTAACATTTTTCACCTCAACCAGCGCCTCAGTATCTGCTTTATCCAGATAAAAATCGATCCGGCTCTCCCCGAATTTGTATTCTGGCTGTACTCGAAAATCTTCCAGCGATTTAATCCGATTGGTGCGTAAAGCTTCCTCAACGACACGATTCGTTCTCTGGGTGTGGGTATCAACCCAATGGTTACCAACCTTGATTAACTCCAAAGTATATTTCAACTTACGCTGCGGATTATCAGACTTGGAGATCAGGACTTTATAGCCGGCGATAGCACACTGCTTCATACTTCCGGTATTCGGCGTATGGGCGGTGACTACGCTACCATCCAGCAGCTCAATATCGGTGAAAAAGCGTTTATAACGGTGCAGCAGTGTTCCTTCGAGCAAGGGCGCGGGTAATTTCATTTTCAGCCTTCCAGTTGTATTCTATCTTCAATCATCATCTTCACAAGCGACAATTCTTGCATCAATTCACCATGATCGTATAGTCTATTTTCCTAACCATTTGATCTGAAGATAAAAATATTTAGGAGGTGAACCCCCATGTCCGATAACCTGATCCAGCGCACCGCTTCAGCCTACACCTATCCACTCTTGATAAAAAACCTGCTGCAAGCTCCAGCGGTTAATGATCCCCAACAGGAAATTGTTTACCGTGATCAGGCTCGTTTTACCTATGCAGAGTTCAGACAAAGAGTCTGTAAGCTAGCCAATGCTCTCTCTGAGATCGGGGTCAAAGCTGGCGACACTGTGGCAATGATGGATTGGGATAGTCACCGTTATCTGGAGTGTTTCTACGCCGTGCCAATGCTTGGTGCCGTTCTTCACACAGTCAACATTCGACTTTCACCAGAGCAGATCCTCTACACTATTGATCATGCTGAAGATGACTACATTCTGGTCAATGAAGAATTTCTACCCCTCCTGGATCAGATCAAAGGACGTATCGATAAGGTCAAAGATTATATATTACTGCAAGATGGTCAACAGCAACCGGAAACAACGTTGACCTTTGCAGGAGAATACGAAAGCCTTCTGGCTGAAAGCAACGATCATTATGACTTTCCTGATTTTGATGAAAGTACCCGTGCGACCACTTTCTACACGACTGGAACGACCGGCATGCCGAAAGGTGTTTATTTCAGTCACCGTCAACTGGTTTTGCACACTCTCGGTGCGCTGGCGGCTATAGGGACTCCGAAGACCCAGGGGCGATTGCATCAGCAGG
>JASJGU010000291.1:0-3862 GCA_033791385.1 Desulfuromusa sp. | reverse complement strand
TTCCAGATCGGGCTCCATTGCCCGAAGCGACTCCACCATCGCGCCGCGTTCGTTGATCAAACTGTTATCAACAAAAAAAGCCCAAAAGAGCGTCCGGTTGTTCACCAGGTTCTTTTGGGCTTCGTTGCCAGAATAAGAAAGCTCCCCACGACATCGTAGGTTACTTTCATGTTACGTCTTAGTTCAATAGCAGGGGGCGTGCCAAATCTAGAGTTTTTTTTATAAGCCTCTGTTTTTATAGGGGCTCTTTATTTCATAAAGATAGAATAACTACTAATAACAGACAATTCTTGCTGCCTGTTTTGATCCTCTGCACAGAAAAGGTGCATAAAAATGATCGAATGCATATCATCTAAGCAACTGTAATACCTTATCTTTACTGTCGGATAAGGCTGGTCTCCGCGGCGACAATCAGACTTCAGCCGTATTTTTTTCATCGATACTGACCAGCTTTAGAGCAATGGTCAGATCGAGTCCGGCCAGTGGGTGGTTCCCATCGAGGGTGACCGCATCCGCGTCACAGTTAACTACCAGCATGATCCGTTCTTCGCCGTCGGCAAAGGTCATGGAAACTTTCTCGCCGATGCGGAGTTCACGTTCGGCAGGGCACTGCTGCCGGGAAACCTGGAGCAAATTTTCCTTACGATGTGGTCCATAAGCTTGCTCCGCTGGAATCTCAATATTGTTTGCCATACCTACTTCCATTCCGGTT
Organism: Desulfuromusa sp.; assembly: GCA_033791385.1. Classification (GTDB taxonomy): domain Bacteria; phylum Desulfobacterota; class Desulfuromonadia; order Desulfuromonadales; family Geopsychrobacteraceae; genus Desulfuromusa. The sequence continues at coordinate 3,150 of JASJGU010000291.1, read as the reverse complement.
ACAGCTTCTTCAAGGGCAGAAAAAATCGCACCCTTGCCGATGATGAAGCTTAAGGGGTTCTCCTCATCAGCACTGTCGAAAATACGGCCGGTGTCGAGTGTCCCGATATAGTGAATGGTGACTCGATCGCCAATTTGTGCAACGGGCATCATTCTTCTCCTGGCTTTATTTGACCTAAAACTCCTTGCATGACTGATAGCAGGCAGTCAAAAATATCTTCGCGCCTATTGATAAAAGCGGGAACCTCGTTGTTGAGCACCTCTTCCATTTTCTGTAGAACCTCACCATCATCGCTACCTAAGGCATCCATGACCGCTTCGAACATCGGTATCACTTCGTAGAGATCGTATTGATCGAAAGGGCGCGGATCTGGTTTTCCGGTGAACTTGTGCTGCTCGCGGGTGTCCTTTTTGCGTGGATAACGATAATACAGATCGGAGGGCTTAATTGTCAGTCCCATCGTGTCACTCCTTACCCACAGCTCGAACAGCCATGTCCACAGCTGCTTTTACACAGGTTGCCATGTGCTGAATCGCCAGATTCTTTCTGGTATTCAGCCAGAGTATCGGCCAAGACATACCAGTCACCGTCAATCTCTTCACCACTGAGCAAACCGCGTTTGATGTGCATCATAACGTTGAGGGTTGTGGTTTTCATGGCTGCCGCAACATCTGCAATGGCAAGTTTTTCGCTGGATACTTCCATTATTGTCTCCTTTGCTGGAGTTGTTAGCTTCTTCATCCCGGGGGATAGGTTGATCAGCTTATCGCTGCTGACTTCGATCTCTGTTTTGACTTGCCTATCCAGTTTGCGTAACCAGTGCCTGGGTAGTTCATCCAGACCGTAAAAAGCTCCGGCCAACATCCCGGCAATCGCGCCAGTGGTGTCGGCATCGCCACCCTGATTGACGACACCAATCAGGCATTCTTCGAAACTGGCAGTGGAAAAGAAGTAGTGCAGCACCGTCTGCAGGGTATCGACCACGTAGCCGGTCGCAAGTCCTTTGTAGTTATTGAAACGAAAGGTGCGGTGCTCAGCGAACAACTCCCGCGCCATGGCGTGCAATTGAAAACGATCGGCACCGAATATCGCCGCATGAACCATTCGTCCAACACAAATGCAGGCCGCATCAGATAAGGGATGATTATGGGTCAGATGGGCCTGTTCCAGGGTACAGCGTTGTAGCAGTTGATCATCCCCAAGAGTAAATAGTGCGACCGGCGCCATCCGCATCAAGGCCCCGTTGCCAGCATCCCAGTCGTTGGGTGGCATCGCCAGATCACCGTTATGCATGTAGTTGCGGATGCCCTTGCGCACCGTCGCGCCGATGTCAATCGGTTTGTTGCGCATCCAGCCAAGGAAGTTATCGGCAATGCCCTGCAGGTCCCATTCTCCGGCAGCCAGGAGTGCCTGCGAAATTGCCAACGACATCTCAGTATCATCGGTCACCTGCCCGGGCTTAACTCCCAGCCAGCCACCACCACGTATCTTTTTATGGACCTTATACTGCGCCTTGATTTCACTCGGCGTCATGAACTCGGTGGTCGCGCCGAGAGCATCACCAAGAGCAACTCCGAGAAAAGCTGCCTGCGCCTTCTTATTCAGTTCTTCACTCAGCATCATCAGCCCCCGGTCATGACCTCAAGGTCGAATTCGCCACCGATCACCAGAAACTCATCCTCACCTCTGAACAAAGATTTCGGCAATATTCCACAAAGGAAAAATATCTTTGTTAGCGGAACTTTGACCTTCAATACCCGTGAACCAAATTCCCAGGCTCGTTCAAAATCACTGGTAAAAGAATTTAAATTGTTCAGACGCATGAGATATTTGTTTTTTCCAAACTTTTCCAAAATCACATGTTCTTCGAAATCATACACCCCTCGGAAAAGGGTCAAATACAGGTCTTCAGGACCCCGCCTGCGCAATTCATATTGAACATATTCGTAAAGCAGATCGAGTTGAGAAAGGATCGCGCTGGTTCTAGAGGATCCTTTCATCCGATCCACCAGATACAGGTAATAGTCTTCTGCCTGTATGCCGTTGATGATTTTCTTGTGATACGTCGGAACAAGTCCAAGCCTTGATTCAACCCAACCCTTGAGGACCGCACCTTCTATCGAATTGCTATCAAACAACCAACCGCGCAAAAATCGGAGGTAGCTGTTTTTAAGACTTTTTTGACTGCTGCGAGTCGATTCACGTTCCCATTGATGTAATTGAAATGTTACATCCATAAAGTCGTGAAAGCGGATGCCACGAATCTCAGTGTCTTCTATTTTTTCCAGTTCATCGAATAATTTCCTCCCGAGGTGCTTAGCACCTTGAATCTCCAAAGATTGAGGGTGGCAATTATAATGGTTTGAAGCAATGGCCCAGGGTGGTAGATTACACAGATTTATATGTGTCACATGATCGTTCAGATCATCCCTCCATCAGCAGGATCGCCTCTGCGACTTCTCTGAGACTTTTGCGTTTATCCATCGCCAGTTTTTGAATTTTCCGATGCGCATCAGACTCTTTCATTCCCTGGCTGGTCAGTAATCCTTTGGCCCGCTCAACCAGTTTACGTGTTTCCAGAGTTTCCTTCAGTTCAGCAATCTGATCATGCAGATTCGACAACTCAATAAACTGATGGACGGCAAGGTCGATTGTGATTTTCAGCTGTTCTGCCTGGAAAGGTTTCATCAGGTAATGGTGGACACCAGCACCCTGTGCTTTAGCGACGGTGGCACTATCGGTATTGCCCGTAAGAAGAATAATAGTGCCGCTTGGATCACGGTTCATTTTATCTGCTGCACTGATACCATCCATAACCGGCATGGAAACATCCATCACTGTCAACAGCGGTTTATGTGCCATTGCCATAGCTACGGCCTGGGATCCATCAGCTGCTTCATAGAGTTCATCAAAACCGTAATCGGCCAGGATCTCCGCAACCTGCCGCCGCATCAGGGGTTCGTCATCTACAATTAGAGCAGTCTTCATTGAATTTCCTTACTTATTGCCGGAAGTTTTCCGCTCAGAGCATCTGGAACGGAAAACTCCCGATAGCACTTAGAAAGATTGCAACTTAACCTTGCCTCTCCTTAACTTCTCTGCACCGAAGATGAAGTATAACCAGAGATACCCGAGGAACCACCGATACTG
>JASJGU010000290.1:0-6502 GCA_033791385.1 Desulfuromusa sp. | reverse complement strand
CAGGATGGGGCATGCAAAAAAGCAAACCAATTCCCATCCATAGAAAACAGCACAATTTTCTTCTCATAGTCATAGGTCTCCTGAGTAAGGTAACAACAATCCTAGGCAGCACAGTGTGTCCAGAGAATTTAAAAAATAATTGAATTTATGAACAAATTAATCAGTGAGAGCGGGTGTGCCCGTCGAGCTGAATTTTTAGTGACTAGACTTGGATGATGGTGCTTTACAGAGCCATGATAGATGGCAATATATACGACAATTAAAGTTTTAGCAATCCTGAAACATGGTGAAAACAAACTAAATTTTAATTAATTGCGCCTTTTTTTCATCTCGTTGCGCGGGATCAGATTGTTACTGTCAATCGACACACCATCGGCTGCATCAGTATGGGTGATCTAGATCTTTGCCTTCAAACCTTTGATTTTTAACACGAAAACACGAAGCATTTCCTTGCTTCCAGCCCTTAATCTGCATTGAATCCTTGCCGACGATACGCCTCACCAGGCCGACGAGGAAGACCAACGTATAAAAGAGTACCGCCAGAATGATTTTGGACACGACTGTGCCCATGTCGGTGCTTAAGGCAAACAAGAATATGGTGAAGGGTTGAAAGATGGCGGATAGGTCATGGCTATAAGCAAAAAAGAGATGGCTGACAGGATGAAAATCGGGAGCGCGTTCGAGAAAGCGTAATTGTTGTCCTAGGGTATTGCGGATCTGCAGCGCTAAGATTCGAAGTTACCGGACGCCGGCACCCCCTTCAGGAAAATAACACACGATAACAGTCGACCGTTCTCATCCCACGTCATGTCCAGGCCATTCTGATCTCCTTTGTCAAAATCAACCCGACTCTTGATACGACCGTTTTTGTGATATTCCACCGAGATTGCACCCGGTGCGCTACGGCCATCTGCGAGCTGTACCTGTTGAACCAACTTACGTGGTGCTCCTGACGGATAACTCTCAAGCCGGAATCGAGGTGGTTCAGAGCTTTGTGGTTGATCTTTTAGTTGCGGGGTGATTCTAGCCAGAGTCTGTTGGGCAACCTGATTGCCTGGGTTCAGGTGGAGCGCATTTTTTAGATTGAAATAGGCGATATCATATCGACCCCGTCGCGCCATTGCCTGGCCGTAAAGTTGAAAAGCCACGTCGTTGTTGGGTTGCTTCTGACAGGCCAAGAGAAGATGAGCAGCAGCTTCATCGATCTCAAGAAAAGGAGCATTCATCAAGGTGTTGCCCAGTTGCAAGTGCGCCTTGACGGATGCAGGATCTTTGGCAAGAGCCCCGTATAGCTGACGCCGGACAAGTTCTAAATCTACACGCTTGCCCTGCCGGGGGACAATCCGTGACATTACCTGGCCATTTTTATCCCAGGTTATTTCGATGCCGTTTTTCACGCCTTGATTAAAATCAACCAGATGCTTGGCACGCCCGTTGTCATGAAAATCTACGGTAATGCCATCGGCAACAGAGCGGCCATGGCCATCATCAACAAATTGAACCAGTTTGCGTGGCCCTCCGTCCGGATAAATAGTCACCGCTGTTTCATGGGATCTCAAAGTGGGGGACGGCTCTTTAAGCTGCGGCTTGATTTGAGCCAGAAGGATTTGAGCGGCTTTGTTATCCGGGTTGAGACGCAATGCTTCCTGCAGGCTGATGTAAGCGATCCTGGGATGGCCACGCCAGGACATGATCTGGCCGAAGAGTTGAAGAGTCACGTCGTCATTTGGTATTTGCTGGTGGGCCCAGAGCAGATATGCGGAAGATTCAGCCAGTTTCAGAAAGGGTCTTTTCCCCAGGAGTTTGCCTAGTTTTAAATTGAGCTCACCTGATGTTGGTGCGCTTTCCAAGGCGGAGGCCAGTTGTAAATGGGCACGTTGCAGGTACCCCTCTCTTAGATCATAGACGACCAGTGACCTTGTGGCGTTGACAGCGACTTGGGAATTGTCTCCGGCGGTTTCGATGGCTTGCCTCGCAAGCCGGGCTGCATCTTCTCCCTTGCCTGCCCATAACAGGACCTTAGCCAGGTTGGCCAGAGCCTGACCGTGGTCTTCCTTGTTGACTCCACCCTCGATTTTTTCGACGACCTGGGTGATCACCTGTTGCCCCCAATTGACCTCGGGATGAACTGATCCTTGCTCAATCATGGTTCTGACCAAGGAGAGGGCGAGGTTTTTATGCCCTTCGATGGTCGGGTGTACATGGTCGAGGAAGAACTCTTTGCCGGGAACAGGTTGGCCGAATTCCTGTTGCATACGTTCTTCGATCAGAGCAACATAATCGACGAGGGGGATGTCATTGCTTCTGGCAACCTCGGTCACGATCCCCCGCATTGGTGTCAACGCGCGCAATGGGCAGACATCCTCGTCCCGGGCCCGGCGTAGTGCTGTTTCTGCCTCCTGATAGCGGTTCAGGGCCAACAGGATCTTGCCACGGTGATAATGAAGTTCAGCGTTGCGCGGATCGATGGCAACCGCATTATCAATGTGTTCAAGCGCAATATCCCATTTTTCCTTTTGGATTGCCGATTTTGCCTGAATCAGGAATTCATGCGTCTGCTGTATAGCTGCAGAAGTGAGGTTATCGGTATTCTCGCTTTTAAACGGAGACGAATCTTTCAGGTTGGAAGCTGGGGTGACGAAGATAACTTGGGTACCAATAGAACGGGCCAGGCTGACCATGCGCTCTAGGCTGATCCGGTAATGTTCGAGGACCTTCTCCCGCAAAGGATCGTCGCGGGTATAGCTTTCCGGGCCAATCGAACGGCCGAGTTTGGAATCTACCTCAGCAGCAAGAGTATCACGCTCTGGAGGCTGTGATTGAGTAGCAAGACCGGCAGATTGCAGCATGTCATTCATTGTTGTCCAGGTGCGGGTATGTGCTAACAGGGAAACGGTGGACTGGATCAGGGATGGCACCTCGCGTAGTTTACGGTAAGTGCGTTCTTCGAGGAATTCGTTGTGGCCGGTGTAGATAATGAACAGGTCAGGTTGGTACTGAATTAATTCCTCCATCAAATGGGCGACTCGATAGCTGGCATAGCTGATACCACCGGCATTGATCACCTCCCATTTCTTACTCCTGTCCGCGGCCGGCAGAAGTTCCCTAAGCCATCCGGAAAAAGATGTAAAATCATTGTAGGGCCGACCGTAAGTTGTCGAGCCTCCCATGCAAAAAATTCGATAGGAACCAGCGGATTTGTTCTTGGGAAAGGATTGGCTGTTGAACCAACTGAGTTTGTTGGCAGCAGTGACCATCAACTGGTGGCCGTCTTGTCTCTGGGACGGAACGAAAAGGGGAATATTTGACGCAAAGCCAACGAAAGGATCCTCGGTCTGGATTACGGGCTTGACCCCTAGGAGCGCTAGGCCACCTTCCAGCAGGCCGAAAAACAATCCGATTGCTACCAGTATCATGATTACGGCTTGACGAAATGTCGTTCTGGCTTTTACCTGTTCATTGTCTTGCTTTCCTGATGACCGATTGTGCTGGTGTTTTTTTTTGCTCATTTTCTCGTTCTCTCACATCTAGTTTTCTGATTAATAGGTGAAATCGAAATTACCTTCAGTCACATAACTTTTGAAGGGAAGGTACCGAAAACAGAGGCTTCGGAAAAACGCTGAATTTATCTTTCTCCATTCTGAAGTAACGACTTATTGCTCCTACTGATTCTTCTCGCCAACTCTTTGGCCAGGGCAGGGTTTACCTGCTCCAGTTTATCTCCCAGGCGACGTGTGAGCTTAGCATCGCCGATTTGATGACTGGCCAGCGCTGCGTAAAAGAGTGCCCTCTCATGATCGGGATCAATTTTGATTGCCTGCAAATAAGCTTGCAAGGCTTTTTTAAATTTGCCATGACGTGACAGGGCAATCCCCAACATGAAAGAGTGCTGTGGATTGTTTACATCGAGCTGGATGGCACGCTCAAAATAGCCAAGAGCTTTTTCAAGGCGTCCGGATTGTTCGTATGCGACACCTAAATTAACATAAATGTTGGGATTATCCTGGGTAAGAGCCAGGCTCTTTTGTAAAATTTCAATAGCCTGCTCGTATCGCTTCATGATGATGTAGGTGCCGCCAAGATTGACATATAAATCATCATTTTCTGGATCTATCTCAATGGCACTTTCTAATAAGTCGACTGCTTTTCGGTATTCTTTGGTGCGGGCAAATGATTTGGAAAGGGCGATATGAAGCAAGGTGTAGTCCGGGTTTATTTTGAGACCATTTGCGTAGGCACGCCGCGCCTCTGTCACCTGTTCGTTATCTATAAAGGCATTGCCAAGCTCCAGATAAACCCTCTCATTTCGCGGGGCGCTCTGCAGATTGTTGCTATAAAAAGCCACGGGGTCATTCCACAGCGCATTCCTCTGCCATGTTAGAACCGCCAGAATGAGAATGATCACGCTAGCAATGCTCAAGGCTGCCCGTGAAGTCAGCTTGGCCAAGCAAGCCATGGTCGTCAGCCCGAAACCAAACATCGGAATATAGAGGCGATGTTCAAAAATAGGATCTAAGGGGATGATGGTAGATTCAATGGCAAGAGTCAGAAAAAACCACAAAATCCCAAAAGAGAGGTGAGGAATTTTTTTTCTGCCGATAACCGCCAAGACCAGAAGGATAATAATTCCCATCAACGCGATCAGGGTTGGTCCGGTAAAGAGTGTCGCAACAATTGGATAGTCGTAATCCAGGGCCTGCCCTCTGGGGAACAGCAGCAACCGCAGGTAAAGCCATAACACGGAAAATTCAGTGAACAGGTAATGGAAGGGAGATAGGTGTTTCAAGTGTACAAGATTGGGCATTTTCCCCAAAGTAGCCAGTGCTTCTCCTTTGGCAACGACCGGGATTAAGAGGCTGCGAGCTGCACTCCATGCCGGGGCCAAGGCAAAGGGAACGAGATAGTACAACAGCTTATTCCATTGCAGACGATGTTCGAATGAAAGGAAATAACGATCAAAGAGCAGTATTGCGACCGGCAATATCGCCGTGTTCTGCTTGGTAAAAACCGCAATCCCCCCACAGACGAGGGCGCCGGCGTAAAATAACCACTGTTGTTTCGGTTTGGTCTCTACTGTCTCTCTGGCCCGAGCGTACAAATAGATTGCCAGGAAAAAAAACAGAGCAGCGAGGCTGGTTGCACGTTGGACGATGTAAGTCACGGCCTGAGTTTGCAGCGGATGGGTGAGGAAAATCAGGGCGCCACCAGCAGCAAGCAGAACGTTTTGGCGAAAGGCTCGTTTCAGGAGCAGAAAGACTATGCAGGATGTCAGCAGGTGAATGGTAATATTGACCACATGGAAGCCGACAACATTGTCTCCTGCCAGGGCGTAATTGACAGCAAAGGTCAGATTGACCATTCCACGTGCCGAAGTAAACAGTGCTTGCAAGGCGTTGCCCAGAGAGTGAACGGCCTGATTATCAAGGATATTATTTAGGTCATCCATGTACCATGGGACATGCAGGGTATTCGAATAAAGGATGATTCCGAGTAGGATAATCCCTGCCATGACGGGCAAGTCAACGCGAAGAGTTTCGTTGTCATCAGCCTTGCAGTGGTTTGCGGGTGTATGTGAACCCTGTGCACTTGGTATTTTTTTCATAAGACTCTTCGTGCTTACACTATTTGTTTGTCCAAAACCTCAGTGTAATGAGGAGTGGTTGGATTTGGCAACTTACTGCAAAAAAACAAAGGGCTTATCGCTTAGTTTTTAGCCGATTTTCGGCATGTTTCAGCTGATTGCCTAGCAAGCTTCTCCAACTCATGTCGCATGAGGGCATTTTCCTGACAGAGGTCTTTAACCTGTTCCGTCAATCGAGAGATCTTGATGCAGAATTGAACGGATATAAGCATCAAAAAAATGATGGAGCCTAGGAACAGAGTGGTTGTCGGCAGCCCGGCACCGATAAAAGACGTCAGGGTGACCAGCCATTCGTAGCGAAGCACCAGGATAAACATGACAACGCTGGTTGCCAGCCACAGAACCGAATACTCCTCCCGCAGACGACGTTTTCTGACCAGTTCAACAACAAAGATGAAAACCAGCGCTGAAACAATTAAGGCAAAGATTTTCTGTTGCATGGGCATATCAAGAGTCCTCTCTTCTAAATTCTTTTTTTTCTCAGCAGGGTTACGAACAACGAGAGCGACATTTTAAATATATAATACAGCGGTCTCAATCCGTCATGCATTGACTTGCCATCTGGGCTGGAATACATGCGAACAGGCACCTCTTCGATTCTGTGTCCTGCACGATGCAGTGCCAGAAGGACATCTGCGTCAGGGTAGTCACAAGGAAAGGCTTCCGAGGTAAAGAAACGAATGACCCGATGGTTGAAAGCCTGGAATCCAGAGGTTGAATCAGTTATCTGCTGGCCGATGATCCAAGAGACAACATGACGGAATAACAACATGCCGATTCTTCTTGCCAGTGAGGGTTCATAACTCTCAAGGTTTAAAAAGCGTGAACCGAGAGCGAAATCCGTTTCACCGTCGAGAACTG
>JASJGU010000289.1:0-4660 GCA_033791385.1 Desulfuromusa sp. | reverse complement strand
CCAGCTTGTTATAGCGTGGATTACTGCGCGGTATTTCATAGCTTAGGGATACTAAACTTTCATATTCCGCCAACTGCAAGGAACCCCTGATTTTATGCCCCCGGGAGTTTAACAGCCTGTTGGTCCAGTCTATCTTTCCCCTGATTCCAGTATCAGTGGCATACCCTCCCCCCAGTTTGTATTTATTCAGATGTTTAGGGGGAGTCAATTTTATTGTCACAGGAACATTGAGGTTCTGAGCATCGTCAGGCTCTCCCTTAACAATTACACGGTCAAAATAGTCTGTCCGATAAAGAATAGCTTGCAGTGCAAATAGTTTTGCCGGATTATACGGATCACCTTGCCTGAATGGTAGATATCGGTCTAACAGATCTTGCTCCAGAACCTCCTGTGCACTGGATATTTCACCAAAAACATATTGTTGGCCGCTATCCAGGACCAGACGGATATCAGCAGAATTTGTCTCCCGATTTATGCGCAAAGACCTTTCAGTAAAGGTCGCATCCAGAAATCCCGCGCTACGAGCTGCATACATCAGGTTATTTTTCCCAAGCTCATACAGTGACTGGTCTAAGACATCGTCTTTGCTCAGTGGGAAGTTGGATTTAACTGACAAAAGCTGTTCATTACTTTCTCCAGATCCGCTCACTTTGATAGCCAGGTTATTAATAATTACGGGAACTCCCTTGTCTATTGTGTATGTCGCGCTAAAGACATTATCCTCTTTTGCCAACTTACTCTCAATAACCGGATTGTAATAACCGAAAGGGGCTAAAGCGGATTCAATATCCGCCTTAGCCTGTCGGTGTAACCGCTTGACTGCTTTCGGCCCTAATCGTTCGTTGTCTTTGTGCAGATTAATGGTCAGACGGGCCATTACATTTTCATATAAGGGCTTATCAATTCCGGTTACCGTGACGTTAACCTTTACCTCAGTTTTTGCCTTATCCTTATCCGTTGCCTCGGTCGCAGCCTTTCCCTTATCCAGAGCCGCAACCGAGGCACAAGTTGTTACTGCGATAAGCAGCAGAAAGACAAAACAAAAGAAAATTGTTCGAAAGAACGAGGATGGTATAGTATAGAAAGTTGAAAATTCAGGAATGAATCGTCGCATCTGTAGCGTCCGTTTCAAATACATGAATATTGTACCTTGCCTGCCAGGAAATAAAAAATGGGACTTGAAACAATAAACATAACAAAGATAGTCAACGGAGGTTACGGTTTTGCCCGTCTTTCAAACGGGCTGATTACTCTGGTCCGGCATGTGCTTCCAAACGAGACCGTAATAATAACCACAGAAGAAGCGAAAAAAAACCATATTTTTGGTAAAGCACATCAAATCCTTAAAGAACATCCTGCCAGAAGAATACCGCCCTGCAAATATTCCGGCCAGTGCGGTGGTTGTGACCTGCAACATTGCGACTACGACACCCAACTGATTATTAAGCGGGGGATCGTGGAAGATCTCCTGCGCAGGCAAAACCAAAAAGCAGTCGTTGAATCTATTAATCTCCTGACAACTCCTCTCCCATCACCATCTACCTTCGCTTATAGGCAGCGCATCCGCCTTCAGGTTGGAGATCGTGGCGCTGTTGGCTTCCACCGTTTCCGTTCCCATGACATTGTCCCTATTGACAGGTGTCTGCTGGCAGGAGACTCTATAAACCAGACCCTCACCGCCCTGCAAGATCATGAAGACGGTCATAAGCTCTGCGAGCTTTCCACAGAGGTAGAACTGCAACAGAACCCAGAATCAGGTAAAACCGTCTGCATTTTTCATTTCATAAGAAAGCACCGACCTGCCGATGCTAAATCTGCTCGGCGCTTCTGCCGGGACATACATGAAATTGAACGAATTTTCTTTACTGGCACTGATTTCCCGATCACTGGCCCTTATTTGGATAGCGGAAAAAGTGACAATGCAATAACGGACAAGCTCTTTACTGTTCACTACCCGACAATCAGCATAGCAAACAGACCCGTCGAACTTACCTGGGAAGCAGGCGGGTTCTGCCAGGTCAACCTGGAACAGAACAAAAAGCTCATCGAGACCGTTCTCGAATTTTGCCAAGTTGAAAAAACAGAAACAGTCCTCGATCTCTACTGCGGCATGGGGAACTTTTCTATTCCTTTTGCCATGGAGGCAAAAGAGGTCTTCGGAATTGAGGGCCAGGGATCGGCCATCCGCAGCGCCAAGAACAATGCGGCAAACAATAAACTAACTAACACTCGTTTTCTGAAAAGCCCGGTGCACGAAGCCTGCCTAGAGCTTGCCAAAAAAGGCGCACAGTTTGACTGTGTACTCATTGATCCCCCCCGGCAGGGGGCACCCGGCCTGGCTCGCCCGCTGGCAGCAATTACTGCCAAACGTCTGGTATATATTTCCTGTGACCCGGCCACCCTGTGCCGTGACCTGGCAGATCTTGCCGAGGAAGGTTTTACCATCTGCAAAATTCAACCTATCGACATGTTTCCTCAGACCCATCATATCGAAACCATAGTTCTGCTAAAAAAATAGCTTTTCGCATCCAGATTTCCCCCTTTGTTTCAAATTCACAGATCAATCGCGTCGACATCATTGGTCAGTGCTTCGTCATTATTGATCACCGCAATGTTTCCGCACACAGACTACATTCACTGGGTAATTTCTCTTGACATCGAAAAGGTCGATACTGTATTGATACAGTATCGATACACACCAAGGAGAATAGTATGCTGAATTACACAATCGACAAGGAATCGAACACCCCTTTATATATGCAGATTCGAACCAATATCGAAGACGCGATATTAAAGGGAGAACTCCGTCCAGGTGACAAATTACCATCAGTCACCTGCCTGGCAAAAGATATCGGGGTAACTCAGGCCACCGTTCGCCGAGCGCTTCAGGATCTGGGCAAAGCGGGCCACACCTCGTGCCATGTTGGCCGCGGCACATTTGTTCAGGATGCGACCAGTGCCGGGGAAGAGGGTCGGGCGAAGGACATAGCTGAATCAAAACACACGAGGATGGGGAAAAAAAACACTCAACCTTCCAGCGAAAACTCACGGGAGTTTGCCGCAAGGCGACTTCGAATGGGGGTCGGCAAAGCCCTCAATGACATCATGTCGCTTGCAGAAAAGCCAGGAATTATCCATCTAACCAGGGGGGTACCGGACCCAGGCCTGCTCCCTCAATCCTTTCTCCAGGAAATCACCCAGGAAACCTTGCAAAATGGAGGCAACGAACTGCTTGAGGCAACGGATCCACTGGGAAGATATGATCTTCGCAGGGAAATTGCCCGCAGATTCACAGAACGTGGAACCGTAGTCACTCCAGAACAAGTACTGATAACCAACGGCTCAATGCAGGGCATCACCCTGGTTGCCCAGGCCAATCTGGGAACGGCACACAACATCATCTGCGAGACCCCCTGTTATAAGGGAATTACTGAGATCTTTACAGCCATGGGCCAATGGGTTGAGACCATCACCCGCGACAGCCAAGGCCCCATGCCCAACCTGCCGGATCGACTTGCAGGCGATAACCCATTCCTGCTCTACCTCTGCCCCTATGCTCACAATCCAATGGGAACCAGCCTCAGTCACGAACGATATTCGATGGTAGTCAAATGGGCCAAAAGAACCGGCAGCCTGGTTTTAGCAGACGAAATTTTCAGGGACCTCTGTCTGGGCAAAACCCCACAGCCAAGCATTATGCAGGAGTTGGGAGCAGAGCAGAGCGTGGTTGTCAGCTCCCTCTCTAAATCGGTCATGACCGGACTGCGGCTGGGTTGGCTGATCAGCTCGCCTGAGCGGGTGCAACAGCTTGCAGAACTCAAACGACTCATGGACCATTCCTGTGCCTCTTTTATACAGGGTTTGGCCTTAAATATATTCAAATCAGGCCACTTCGATGCTCATACTAAAAAGATGCAGGTCATCTATAAGAGTCGCCGTAATACACTCATGAAAGCGCTTAACAGATATATGCCAAAGGAAATAACCTGGGCTGAACCGGATGGCGGATTTTCCCTCTTGCTGGAACTGCCGCAGGGATACTCCAGTATCGCAATGTTTCTGAGTGCCATCGAAAAAGGTGTGTCCATCCTCCCCGGTCCCCTATTCGATATTGACCATCGTTTTGTCCACTGTTTTCGCATCAGCTATGCCTGGGCAAACGAAGAGCAGATTAAAGAAGGGATTGAGCTCCTTGCCAGTGCCGTGGAAACATTCATTAGCCGCCCTCCCGGGGACACCGGACTCAGTGGAGTTGGCAGCTATCAGTAGCGAAGCAGTATAAACAGCTTTTTAAAGATTCAGTTTTTCATACCAATGGTGAGCCAATGAATCCGCTAATACTTGAAGTGATAATCAAAGAGAAGCACCGGGATATGTTACAGGAGGCAGAGCGCCAACAATTGCTTGCCATCTATCACGCCAACAATCCTGGCTGGAGGGCGAAAATGCAACTTGGTCTTGGTAACTTTCTCGTTCGTCTTGGTGAAAAATTAAAAAGTCGTTATACCCGGCCGCTCGATCTCCAGGACGATCTCTGCCGCGATTAGTTATCTGTAGCGGCCCGCAATAATGATTAACATAGCCAAAAACCTTCTATGTATCATAGAGTCGAACAAGTCGGTTTTCTTAACGATAAAGGAGGTGTTATACAGTGAATGCA
>JASJGU010000288.1:0-2925 GCA_033791385.1 Desulfuromusa sp. | reverse complement strand
GATTTCATTGAACGGCAAGATCGAAAAGAAGATTCCCGCGATGTTCTCGACAGGCTCAGATCCGCTGTGGGACCAATATCCGGGGCTGAATTCAAAGTTGAAAAGCAGAAAGAGGGGCCGCCAACAGGGCCACCGGTAAGTGTTGAAATCAGCGGTGATAAAATTTTTATCCTCGACCAACTGGTCACAGATGCTCGACGAAGGATTAAAGATGTTGCTGGCCTGGTTGATTTGAAAGATGATTTTTCTAAAGCTAAACCGGAAATCAGGATTGATGTTGATCGTGAAAAAGCAAGTTTGCTGAGGCTTTCGACTGCTGAAATTTCTGAGATGGTTAAAGCGGCAATCAGCGGCACAAAGTTGGGAGTTTATCGAGAAGGGGAAGATGAATACGATATTATAGCCCGCATGCCAGCAGAGCGACGTACTTCAGTGGCTGATATAGAAAACCTGCTCATCCCGGCTGCAGATGGTTCACCTGTCCCGCTATCAACCATTGCCAAGGTTGAGCTTGGTGCCGGGTTTGGCTCTATTCGGCATATTGACCAGAAACGGGTTGTGACGATCAGCGCTGAAACCTTTGGACGAAACAGTAATGAAGTTCTTTTAGAAGTGCAGGACCGGTTAGCTTCTATGCAACTTCCTGCAGGCTATCAGGTCAGTTATTCAGGTGAGCAGGAAGAGCAGCAAAAAGCAGCGGCATTTTTATCCAAAGCATTTATCGGTGCAATCTTATTGATCATGCTGGTCCTGATCACTCAATTCAATTCAGTTTTGCAGACTCTGATTGTCATGACGTCGGTTTTACTATCGCTGACGGGAGTGTTTCTTGGTCTGATGATAACTTCAACTCCATTTGGCATCATAATGACCGGGATAGGGGTCATCTCGCTTGCTGGAGTTGTTGTTAATAATGCCATTGTTTTGATCGATTATATCAATCAATTAGTCAAAGAAGGGATGGAACTGAATGCTGCGTTGATCCGTGCCGGTACGGTTCGTTTTCGTCCCGTGCTGCTGACAGCAACGACAACGATTCTGGGTTTGTTGCCAATGGCGATCGGAGTAAGCTTTGACTTTAAGTCGTTCAGTTGGATCATCGGTGGTGAATCTGCCGATTGGTGGGGGCCGATGGCTGTAGCAGTCATATTTGGATTGGCTTTTGCGACCCTGTTGACTCTGGTGGTCGTTCCAGTTTTATATTCATTAGCTGAGTCAGCAAGGGGCAGGTTCTGGAGAACAAAGGTCAATGGTTGACGGCTGCTGAATTTGGTTTTGTGGGCTGTCAAAAAAGATGAAATATCCGTAATTAATTTATCACTCACTATTCATTTTTTTACTCTTTTGGATTTGACAAGGGATTTCGCTTGGGGTAGAAGAATGCAACCGTACCTATTTGATATTAGGTCACACAATTGGTAAGGGGAATGCATTTTTGCTGAATTTGAGAAAGAGTATTTATCCCTGGTACTGCACCTATCAACCCTGAATTTATGAAAGGTTTACTGGCATGTTCAAGAATGTGCAAATTGCCCCTCCAGATCCGATTCTTGGTTTGACTGAAACATTCAATGCCGATCCTAATCCCGATAAGATCAATTTATCCGTTGGTGTCTATAAAGATTCTTCCGGCCAAACACCGGTTCTTGAAACGGTGAAAGAGGCCGAGAGGCGCATTCTTGAGCAGGAAGATTCCAAGGGCTATCTGCCGATGACTGGAGAATCTGTCTACTGTGCACAGGTTCAGGAACTCATGTTCGGCAAAGGTCATGAGATTATCGACAGCAAGCGGGCAGTGACAGCTCAATGCCCAGGTGGCACAGGAGCATTGCGTGTAGCTGGTGATTATTTAAACATTGTCCATCCTGATGCTAAGATCTGGTTAAGTAATCCGACGTGGGCTAATCATAATACGATCTTTGAGGCGGCCGGGGTTGAGTGTGAAAAGTACGCTTATCGTGACCCTGAGACTAACGGTCTTGATTTCGACGCAATGTATGAGTCGATCAAGAAAATACCTAAAGGTGACGTCATCCTTCTGCATGGTTGCTGCCATAATCCAACAGGTATTGACCCAACTCCAGAGCAATGGTCCAAGGTCGGTGCTTTGCTTGCGGAATTGGGGGTTTTGCCTTTAGTTGACTTTGCTTATCAAGGTTTGGCGAACGGTATAGAAGAGGATCGAGCTGGTCTGCTTGAGCTGGTTAAAAAAGTTAAGCAGATGATAGTCTGCTCAAGCTTTTCCAAAAATTTCGGCCTTTACCGTGAAAGAATCGGTGCACTGACAGTTGTTGCCGATGATGCAACTCAGGCCAGTACAGTGATGAGTCAAGTTAAGCTGAGAATTCGCTATAATTACTCGAATCCACCTTCCCACGGTGGTCAGATTGTGGCTGTTGTTTTGAGCGATGCTGAACTTAAAGCCAGATGGATCGAAGAAGTTGCTGATATCCGTGACCGGATCAATGAGATGCGCCACTTGTTTGTCAAAACTCTCAAAGAAAAAGGGGTCCAGCAGGATTTTTCCTCAATCATTGAGCAACGTGGCATGTTCAGTTTTTCAGGTCTAACCAAGGACCAGGTCGACCGATTGCGTGATGAATACTCCATCTACATCGTTGGTTCTGGCCGTATCAATGTCGCTGGAATGACTCCCGACAATATGGACAGACTCTGCGAAGCGATCAAATCTGTTCTTTGATGGCCCTTGTTACCCAACATTAATCGATCTTGCCATGTTTACCGTGGCAGGGTCGATTTTTGCTTGACGGCATAGGCTAACTTTGTTAGAAAACCTTCTCATTTAATGGGGCGTCGCCAAGCGGTAAGGCACTGGATTTTGATTCCAGCATTCCCAGGTTCGATCCCTGGCGCCCCAGCCATCAAAATAAAACGAATCCCGAAAGGGATCGAAGCGAAACGAAC
>JASJGU010000287.1:0-4318 GCA_033791385.1 Desulfuromusa sp. | reverse complement strand
CTGTTACACCGTGCAATAACACACTCAACGCGACGGTGACGACGGTGATCGACAACAGTTCAGCGCGGTGTGGTAACTCCGTCTCTTCCAGTATAAGCAACACGAAAAGTATCGATGCCAGGCCACGCGGACCAAACCAGCCGAGGAAAAGCTGTGTTGGCAGACGCAACCGGGTACCGATGAGCGAGATCGCAATTGGAATCATCCGAATGACCGTCAAGCTCAAGACTGCGTAAAGCAATATCATGGGAGTTACAAACTCGAGGCCTTCCGGCAGCAGCACCGCACCAAACACCAGAAAAGTGATCAGCATCAGAAGCTGACCTTCCGTTTCCATGAATTCGAAAAGGAAGGTGCATGGATGGCGTATCGTGTTACCGAAAACCATACCGCCGATAAAGGCAGCGATAAAGCCATTACCGCCAATAAGTTCCGCCGTGACGTAGGTAAAAACTGCAAGCGAAAGGATACCGATTCCCTGGAATGATTCACTCGCCCAGCGACGCTCGGCTGCCGTATCGAGGCCTCGCGCGCCAACAAAGCCGACAATCACACCTATCAATGGCCCAAGCGTGAGCTGTAATGCACCGAACCGAATCCATTCTCCCGCACCCGATGCAGCGTATTCAGCGCTGGCTAGGGCGGCAAACAGCAGGACCGCCGGCAGGGCAATACCATCATTGAGACCACTTTCCACATTGATCGCTTGCCGGATTCTAACCGGCACAATTTTTGCGGACACCACGACCTGGCCAAGGGCAGCATCGGTAGGGGCCAGTAGTGCTGCAAGCAAGGCTGCCTCCCAGATTAGAAAAGACGGAAACAATTGGGTGGCCAGCAGTGTACCGGCGGCAATCGCCAGTGGTAAACCCACAAGTAACATGCGCACCGGCAAATTGTGATCCCGGCGCAGGCGCTTCAGATCAATACGCGCTGCATCGGTGAACAGAACCAGGATGAGTGTCAACTCGGCGATAAAATGTATGGCGGAATGACCCTGATCTAATTGCACAATATCGAGACCGCTGGCACCGATCAGAATTCCAAACACGACAAAAACCAATGGAGCTGTAATCACGGTGCCCTGCAATCTCCTCGAAACGAGTGAAAACAGTAACAACGCCGCGGCAATGATTGCGATTGATAACAGATCCATAATCAGTTCCTACAGCAAGGTGAGGTAACAAACTTCCTTACTGTTGTTCCTTTCTTTTTGTGTGTGTATTGTGAGTATACTGACTTGGTGGCATTTCATTTCGTTCGGTCAGCAGTTCGTGCGCGATCCGGCCTCGTTGTGCAGACACCCATCACTTCTAGTACTCAGAAACATGGGGGTCCTCGCTTCATCCTGGCCATTTGTATACGGGTAGATTTAACCAGCGACTTGCTGAAGCCTATGCCGCAGCCGGCGAAACAGAACTCGCGCGCAGGCACGCCCAGATCGCGCTGGAAATCTACGATGACCTGGACGATATCAATCGCGACTGGATTACCGCCGCGGAACAGATTTTACGTCGCTAGCCCGAATAGTCCACGAGGGCGAAATATAGTTGGGATAATAATCTAATTATTCATTGATTGAGCTCGGCGGCGGCGCTGGCGCTGGACATAAACAATTATCCTCGTCTGCCAGCTCTGCTGAGCGTGATAGTGCGGGTTCGGACTCGAAACTGTCACTGAAAATTCCGCCACCATCCGTTACAGAAACTGTCCAGTTATCACCCGTCATGCGTCCGTCGACAAAAAACGCATCCGGGTTGGTCGTTTTCGGGTAAGTGGCGCCAATCTGCAAAGCAAAGGAGATAGGGCGTCCAGTCGCACTGAAATCCGGTCTGGCACCCGGCAAGCCAAAGTCCGACTCAATAAGCCTAATGTCGAGAGAAGCAGATTGCCCGGTCACAACGAAGTTACCACTATCGGCAAACGTCAGAACACCGCCATTGGATTGTTCCTGAAAAACAATTAGCTGTACAAAAATGCCCTGCTCGGGTGGGAGCATGGTGGCGCTGATAACCTCGGTATCCAACGTCCAGTGGACACTGGCAATGCCACCGATATCCCCCGGGTCAAGCTGGAAGTCGGCAGGCGTTAGCAGAATCGGTGTCATTGCTCCGACTGAGAACTCGCTCCCATTCGCAGGTACATTCCAGCTGCCATCAAAAATCAACCCGTTGGAGGCGCCCAGATTGCCGATCTGGAAATCAGCCGTAGCGTTGGCGCTGGCGTTCGTTTGCAGTTGGTAACCTAAGGGCAGGACGTCGAGGTTCTCGTCAATTATCAGTACTTCGCCGGCCTGTGCTACCGATGAAGTAAGCAACAGGTATAAAGTCGCGGCTGTGATGATCGCGGTAGGCAGTTTGTACATTTTCATTTCCTCTCATAGGTGAACCGACAAATAAAAACCGGCTGCTATTTAACTAAAGCGAAAATTACGCTCGTTTTGTATCATCAAATGGACTCTCCCGAATTCAGAATTGGTGTCTTATGCGGGCCAAAAGTATCACCCGGTGCTGGTTGGGCGTTGGGAGGACGGCCGCCGACCAGATTGGAGATCATAAACTATTGGTTGAGAAATGAGAAACTCACCTTGCGCAAAGAACCGCCAAAGAACCGCGACACCCACATAGCAAGAACCGCTCAAGAACCGCGACACCCACATCGCTTTGGATATCCTACAAGGTATCGGGGTGTTTTGCTCTACTGCTACTCAGTCCTGCGGTTTAAGCTTCCCTACATGCCCAAAGCACGTTATCGCCAGGTCTCCGTTGACGACACACCGCATTACCATTGCATCTCGCGGTGTGTGCGCAGAGCCTTCTTGTGTGGTTCTGATCCAGTCTCAGGCTATGACTTTGAACACCGACGCCAATGGATCATTGATCGCATCAAACTGCTCTGCTCTGTATTCGCGGTTGATCTGTGTGCCTACGCCATCATGAGCAACCATTACCACATCGTGGTCAGGATCAACCCTGAACAGGTAGCAGCATGGTCAGATGAAGAAGTCGCTCAGCGCTGGATGAGAATTTTCAGAGGTCCGCTACTAATGCACCAGTATCTTGGCAATGCAGATTTGGCCTGTGCCGAACTCAAGTGGGTTGAAGATATATTTGCCACCTGGCGTGAAAGACTATGTGACCTTTCCTGGTTCATGCGTTGTATCAATGAACCCATTGCGCGACTGGCCAACCGTGAGGATCACTGCAGCGGAAGATTCTGGGAGGGAAGATTCAAATCCCAGGCATTACTGGATGACCGAGCCCTTTTGGCGTGTATGGCCTATGTGGATTTAAACCCCATTCGTGCGGCCATGGCCCAGACACCGGAACAATCGGATTACACTTCCATCCAGGAACGTATCAGGCATCCCAGGAATGAAGCGCTTATGCCTTTCAATCAACAGGATGAAAATAGTATTCCGATAAACCTCAAAGACTACCTGGAACTAGTGGATTGGGGTGGCCGGGAAGTCAAGCGCAACAAGCGGGGGTACATACCCGCATCAGCACCACCGATCCTATCGCGACTCAAAATGAATGCCGCACCGGTACTGGACTACCTTGCCAAGGATGATTTGCCGGGTTTTGGTGCCCTTGGACCGGTGAGTATGCTCAAGGCCTTTGCCAACTCAGTAGGACGGAAATTCATCAAGGGCCATGCCTTCGCCAACAGACTTTGTCCAGAGCGTACTTAAAAATCACTAAGACCTGACATCAGCCTTACTCGAGCTGCCTTCGATTGCCCATCTATGGCCAAAATCGTATTTTCTAAGATAAAAATGACATAAACCTGATGTCTCCAATCAGATTGGCGTTTGTCGATTCTGGGTGTGTATGAAACCAGATGAAATTGGATCAATTCGATTGGGGAAAGTTTTGGATGTCCTAGCTTTATCATTATCAATTGACTCAAATGCTGACATAATGCTCTGTTCAATATCTACAAAATTCTGGCAATATGGCGTTTGAACCTCCTATACTCCCTTACTTTCTTATCCGCAGACCGACTATGATTAGTGCATGAGGGCTTTACTGCTATTTGTCCTGTTGTTGACCCCACCTGCTTCCGCTCAGGATCGGATATTTGCTGACTCTTTCGAGAAAGAACCCATTTACTTTATTGACTTGCAAATCACGATTATTGATAACGGCAAATTGCTGAATGCCCGGACCATCCTGTTCGCTGAAATGGTTCAGAAAGTCTGGAAGGTGGCCTCTCCAGGTGCCCTGGCCGGCACCAAGGTGTACGACGTATGCTCTGACGGGCAAGGAGGTGCAGTGGACACGGTTCAGGAAATTTCCTCCAACTACAAGAGTGA
>JASJGU010000286.1:0-4161 GCA_033791385.1 Desulfuromusa sp. | reverse complement strand
CCAGAGAGGGATTGCCTACGCTGTTCACGCTCCTGGAACTATGCTTCCTTTTGAGCCTTTACCGCGCTATTGACTGCTGCCTGCAAGGCACTCAATTTCGCCACATGTATTACGACATTACCTGTGCCATAGTCCTCTTCTAAGCAACCGGAGATCTCCGTAAGGTGTCACTATGGCTTGGTGACGCATAGATGCAGACGACAGAAGTTTACCTGCGTGCCGATCCGTTGGAGAAGATCGAGACAATTGAGGCTATAACATCGCTACGTATCAAACGAGGAAGATTTACCATGCCAGACGAGCTGATTGCGTCTTTGCAAGCGAAGTAATTAAACCCTACCTCTGGAGGAGGATACTTACTGCAGCGGCGCTATTATTATGGAAAGTCATCCACGCCAATTAGTCACCTGGCCGGGGCTAGGATAGGCTCGACTTTCCATAATCGTTCCATTGCTCCCTAAACCCCAAGCACTCCATTTGTCTTTTTTGCAAATAAGTAGCCAGCGTATTTGAACCTTTCTTAATTTTATGACATCATAGATATTTAATGCACGAAGCATCCTTCTCTCATTGCTGGAGAATTAACAAACCTTTTATTACATTTGTCAGAGGTGAAAAATGATAATCAAGAAGATGTTTGCAGCTACGTTGGTAGCCGTAATTCTTTGTTCCTCGGGTGGATCCGTCTGGTCGCAAACCACCCAGCAACAAACCGGCCAGGTAACTATTAGTTGCTGTTTTCACTAAAATGACTTTTTAAGAGTCCATCAACAATGATGAGGAGTTATCACCGATGAAGAAAAACAGTTTTCGCTCCCTGAGATCCATCGTAGTGGGCTTGTTTGTTGCCGGGGCTTTGCTTGCCGGAGCCTCGACAAATGCAAGTGAGACGACAATCCCCGACAAAATCAAGGTATTC
Organism: Desulfuromusa sp.; assembly: GCA_033791385.1. GTDB lineage: Bacteria > Desulfobacterota > Desulfuromonadia > Desulfuromonadales > Geopsychrobacteraceae > Desulfuromusa. Next base: position 3,242 of record JASJGU010000286.1, on the reverse strand, counting down.
ATTGTCCAAAGCTATGAACAAGACCACGTTTGCGGTGCCCCGCAGGGCAAAGGTATAGAGGCTTCACTTGCCAAGGAATTTAGCGGCAGGCTTGACATCAAAAACCATTTTATGAGTACTAAAACGATTAATAGTACGCCTGAAAAAATGCAACATGAAGCCCGTCTTGTGCTCGCTGAAGTTGATTCTTTCAAACCCGATATGGTCTTTATGGTCGATGACGATGCGTTTCGGGAAGTCGGCGTGAAGCTGATATCTGAGAAGTATCCGGTCATATTCAGCGGCATGAATGCCCAACCGGAAAATTACAGCAAGAATGTGCCTTTCCTCGATGGTGCCGGCCGGCCCAATTCGAATATCACCGGCGTTTATGAAAAACTCCATTTTCAAACCGCCATTAATGTCATGAGGGGCGTGATCCCGGATCTCAAAAAAATTGTCGCTCTCCTTGATAAAAGCCCGACGGGCAACGCCATTCGGGTTCAAATGGAAAAAGAGCTGGCCGGGTACGGCGAGAAGATTGAAGTCGTCTTCAAACAGGTCGGCACCATGAAGGACTATCTCGAAGAAATGACGAAAATAAACAACGACCCCACAGTGCAGGCGGTGTATCCGGTCGTCCTGAGCGTTGTCGATGACCAGAGGGTGAGCGTCGGTTTCAAAAAGACCCTCAGGGCCTATGTTGAAAACTGCACAAAGCCGGGAATGGCCTTGAACTTTGATTTTGCCCGCCTCGGGCTGTTTGGCGGAGCCTCGGTCGATTTCGGTGCCATGGGCAGACAGGCAGGAGAAATGGGGGTCAAATTCCTTCAAGGGGCCAAGATTAGTGACTTGCCGATTGAGTCGGCAAAGGAATACCTTATAACTTTCAACAAGAAAAACGCTGATATGCTCCACGTCCAGATCCCCACCGAACTGATCGGAGCAGCGATCATTTACGACTCGATTGCCGTGTTCGAGGAGGGCAAATGATCCAATCGCTCTGCCGGAGTGCTTCAGGGATAAGATGAAAAAGCACATATCTTTTCGGCACTCCATCACCTCGAAGCTTCTGCTGGCCATCATTGCCTTTCCAACGCTGCTCACCTTGACCGGCTTCTTTGTCTTTCAGAAGGTAGGGAACCAAAGGATCGAGGAGTTTTCAGCGATAAAAATGCGGCAAATTGAGCATTTCAACGCAGCCATCCTCCTCAACCAACTGGACTCTTTTAAAGAAAAGGCAATTCGTATCGCTTCCGACAATCAAGTCATTGTCCCCTATAAACTCAAGGTGCAATTCCAGTTGCAGTCGCATTTGCAGCATCTGAAGTCTCTCAATGAGCTCGGCACCATTGCCGTCCTGTCGCCCGACGGGATCTCTGATGTAACAATAGGGTTTCCGATCCACAGCTATCGCGACCCACTGTCTGAGATTCTCGCCACCGCCAAAGGGGGACAAGTGGCATCTGGATATGTAAAACGGGAATTGAAGAATAGTACACTCTGCCTGGCGGCGGCAACCCCTATCCACTCGGGAAACGAAGTAATCGCCGTAATGCTGATCGCCAAGGAAGTCGTGTTGCAAAAACCTTTTGCAGGCACCCTGCTGGTGACTGAAGGCCGGATTCAATCCGAGAGCAGTGAATCCTCTTTCCTCCTACCATACTATGGCAGAGCGGCTCGGTCTGAAAAAGCAGGCACTATTTTTCTGACGGGCAGTGCCATTGCAGTTTCCAAGACTGCCATTCCCGGCTTGACAGATCCCAACAGCTACCTTCTTTTCGGGATCGATGAACATGCAGCCTTCGATCAACAAAGAATGATCATTTTTTATGGGTCCCTCATAGGTGTCGGCATTCTCCTTTGCCTAACTGCCTATGCAATGTATCTCAGCAGGCGATTGACCAGCCCCCTTCTGCATATGGTCAATGCCGCCGAAAACATTGCCCAAGGCCACTTCAGAAATCCTCTGAAAATCTCTTCTACCGATGAAATCGGGCAATTGGGCCTCTCATTCAACCTGATGATGGACAGCATCTCCCAGGCCGAGCATGCATTGAGGCAGTCCAACGAACGTCTCCTCCTTATTATGGACAGTATTGCCGCCGATATCTATGTGGCCGATTTTGAGACCTATGAAATCTTGTTTATGAACAAGTCGATGCAGAAAAATCTCGGCAGCGATCTGACCGGCCACCTCTGTTATTCGGCTTTAAGCGGTGATAAGCAGCCTTGTGCCCACTGTACAAATAACAAGCTCCTGGATGCCGAAGGCAACGTCGGCCAGGTATACACCTGGGAGAGCACGAATCCACTCACAGGCATCAGTTACATCAATTACGACAGGGCAATCCAGTGGGTCGATGGGCGCCTTACCCGCATGCAGATAGCAACCGATGTCACCCAGCGCAAGAATGCGGAAGACGCACTCAGACGGATCAATGACGAACTTGAGGATATGGTGTCGGCGCGCACAGCCGATCTTTCCCTGGCTTTGACCGAACTGGAAAAGGCCAAACAGGCTTCAGAAAAAGCTAACCTCGCCAAATCCCAGTTTCTCGCCAATATGAGCCATGAAATCCGTACACCGATGAACGCGATTATCGGAATGGCCCACCTGGCCATTGAGGCACAGGACGAAAAACAACGTTGCCGTTTTCTGCAGACCGTGCAGCAATCGGCTGAAAACCTGCTCGGTCTTCTCAACGATATTCTCGATTTTTCCAAGATAGAGGCTGAAAAACTGGAACTCGCAGAAGATGACTTCGATCTCAGGGAAGTGCTCGAGGACATCCTCGAGATGATCGCCGGTCAGGCGCATCGCAAGGGTCTCGACTGTATTGCAAATTTACCACCTGATCTTCCCCGGCTAGTCCGGGGTGATGCGGTGCGACTGCGCCAGGTGATGGTTAATTTGCTGGGTAATGCGGTCAAGTTTACCGAGCGTGGAGAAGTCGGGCTAATGGCCAGGGTTGGCAATCGCGGGGTTGACAACTTTCAGATAGTATTTGAAATTTCCGACACGGGACCCGGTATACCTCTCGAACAACAAAATACCATTTTTGATGCCTTCAGTCAGATTGACAGTTCTACCAGCCGTCGGTTTGGGGGAACCGGATTGGGCCTGGCGATTACCGGTCGGCTGATTGAATTAATGCAAGGTCGGATAGAACTGGAGAGCAAACCGGGCAGCGGGGCTCTATTTCGACTCAGCATTCCGCTCGCTGTCGCTGACGACGACATTAGCATGCCGCAACCTCCCG
>JASJGU010000285.1:0-3207 GCA_033791385.1 Desulfuromusa sp. | reverse complement strand
CCTTCCAGATAGTCCACTTCTGACCCGTTCAGGTACTGCATGCTGGTCACATCGACGAGCATAGTGGCGCCATCTTTTTCGATAACGGTATCATCATCATTGATAGTTTCATCAAACGCAAAACCGTATTGAAACCCGGAACAACCACCGCCGGAGATGTAAACGCGCAGTTTAAGCTCCGGATTGTGCTCTTCCATGATCAGTTCCATCACTTTTCTGGCAGCGGCATCTGTAAACTTGATCAGGCCTGTTGGTATCTGGTTTTGCATTCGATTTCTATTCGTCCTGGTGTTCACTAACTATGGCGGTTCGTGGTGGTTTTTTCAATCAGATTACGTCGCACCGCTTTACGGTATGACAGTGGCACCTCATCTACCGTAAGCTCACTTTCCTTCTGGTTGATAAGGCTTTGCCATTCCATTGACTGCTCAACCGGCGTTCTCAGACTGTTTGACTTGAGGTGAATCGTAAGCCGGCTTGGTTCATATCCTTCGGGCAGCGTGATCAAACACTCCAGTTGCTGGAAATGTTTAAATTGGAAGCTCAAAGGACCGGCGGATTCAGTCAGAAGCTGCTCATTTGTGAGGTGTTCGGCGACACCATCGCGAATACCATCGATACCCAGATGGACTTGTCCCGAAATATTTGTGGCCCAACGAAGATTTTGTGTGAGACTGAAAATGATCCGGTAAACCCGGTGTGATTGTGTTGGCTGTAACTCGAGGTAGTGCACGGTCAGTGGAGCCTGGGACCCATTGGCGCCCCCAAGGCGGCGGTAAAAATCCAGGTCAGCCTGTAAGCCGGAAATTTCATCCTGACGGTCGCGTTCAGATGAACGTAATAAATTATTGGCACGTCGGACAATATCGACTTCCGCCTCTGACACACTTGAGCGGGATCGCTCCTGGGCAAATAACTCCCGCGTAGTTTGCAGATCCTGCTTCAGGCTCGCGACCTGTTGTCTGGCAAGAATTAATTCGTCGGCCACGTAATATTTACCGAAATAGAACACACCCATGATGATGCTCACAGCCGGTATCGCGATCAGTTGCCATTTGGGAAGATTGAGGTGATTCATGATTGCTTCAGAGATTCTTCAGAAAAGAAAAAAGCGGCCGAAGCCGCTTACATTCCTGTGTTCTATTATTGGTTTTGTCAGTCGTTATAGTTATTTGGCAAGCCCCAACAGGATGGTTGCGCATCTTATACTCCTTGAAAGCCCCTGCGTCAAGTTGACGCAGGTTTTTTTATTTAACAGTTTGTAACAGATTTTTTTTTAAACCGGTGGTAGTTTATGTTCAAGTCCTTTCCATCCAGTAAATGAATTACTGGTCGCGCAACCACCCCCTTGCGTATGGAAAGGACTGATTGACCACTGGTGGCAAGGAAGCCTGACAGGTAAGTATCGCCAGCGGATTGGCAATAATTTAAATGGATTTGAAGGCGTTTGGACAGGGAATAGTGGCCACGCGACTCCCCTCTTTGCGTAGTCACTCAGTCTCCAAAAAATTAATTAACGCGATTGGCATGATTAGGCATGACCTTGAGCAGGAGATTGTAATGGAATTATATACAGGGTTGTTTTTAATGGCGATCAGTATCGGTTATTTGATGGTTCGGTTTGCACGTACCCGGTCAGCCCCGGGTTCGCGTAGTAACCCAACCAGCACAACATTAAGACGTTCTGCCCTCGTTTCAGGTGCCATCCTGAAACCCTGGGGATGGTAGGACTCAGCCATTTTTGTCAATGTTTTTGTCAATCTCATCCAGTAGCTTCTGTAGCAGGGACCCCAATTCGGGAAAATCGTCAGCTTGAAGTGACTTGGCGATAAGGTAACGGTCAACGACCGAGGCCGCCTGCCCCAGGTCTTCAAACCCGTAGCTGCCGGCTGACCCTGCCAACCGGTGAATCTGCTGAAAGAGCTTATCGCATAAATCCGGTTCTCCACTGCGTACCGCAGCCTTGATTTGCGCCAAGCATTCCAGGATCACGCTTCGTTTGACCGGCATGCTTTCAATATAACGCTGGCGTTGTTCGGCAATCAGTTTATGGGCTTTTTCAGACAGTATGATCAGGTTAGTCTCCGGCAAATGCTGCGGCAATCTCTTTGTAGAGCAGCTCAGCATCAATTGGTTTTTGTAAAAAAGTGCGAATTCCCTTTCCTGCAATCTCCGGGGCCAGATCGACGACACCTGAACCGGAAATGACAATACCCACTATATTCGGCCGTTCCGCCCGGAGAAGGCTGAACAACTCAACACCGTTTCCATCGGTCAAATGCATATCCGTTACAACAACCGGGCAATCATGGATTTTGAACAGGTCCCTGGCCTCGGCGACACTGCTGCCGGTAATCACGCGTAAACCCCAGTTCTCGAGCACCACCTGGTAAAGCGACAGGATATCCTGGTCATCATCTACCCAAAGTACCGTTCCGGACAATGGAGTCATTTCATTGTGCTCGTCCTGTATACATGGGCAGGGGATCGCCACGCGGAATTCACTACCGGCACCCGGTTCACTTTCGACTTTGAGTCGACCGCCCATGCGCTTGATCAACTGGCGTGTGATCGTGAGCCCCAGACCGGCGCCGGAGGTATTGCCCTCACCGACCCGTGTGAATGCTTCGAAAATACGTTCAATATCCGTGGGTTCAATACCCCGGCCCGTGTCACGCACGCGAATGAAAAGCGTGTCGTCGCGGTGTCTGAAGTGGACGCTGACCTGACCCTGTCGCGTGTAGCGCAGGGCATTGCTGACCAGGTTGATCAGAATTTGCCGAAGACGCAGTTCGTCACATTCGACATCGATCCCGGCAGGTAACGACTTTACTTTAAAATCGAGGCCTTTGGCGGTCGATTGCGTTCTGAACAAAGCCTCGATGTCGCCTGCCAGGCGATCGAGACTGAAGCGGGTCGGGTTGAGGCTTACGTTCTCTTCGCCTTCGCGTGCCTGCTCGAGAAGGTTTTCCACCAGTGTCAGCAAATGCCACGATGCCCGCTGCAGGGCCTGCGGATTGTCTGAATCCGGTAACTCGATTTGCAGCAGGTCGGCATAACCCATAATTGAAGCAATGGGAGATCGAAATTCGTGAGACATGGAAGCAATAAAATGGCTCTTGGCAGCACTTGCTTTTTCAGCCTGACGCCTGCGTACAGAAAGTTCCTGGTTCAGTTCCGCAAGTTCCGAGTTGAGTGCTGCGCGTT
>JASJGU010000284.1:0-4531 GCA_033791385.1 Desulfuromusa sp. | reverse complement strand
ATGTCGTCTCTCCGATAAGAGACCAACATATCATAATCAGCCACAGTTTCTTTTTGCACAGGGCCAAGGTACGTACTTTCCTCTGCTCGCCGGCCCCTAAGTCGTTCCAGCGCTCGCCCATCTCCCCTTCAGACAAGTAGTTCAGCAGGAGGCGCCCGGAACAGCCGGGTGCCAGCCATATCGGGCTGCGGATTCAATTCTAGGACAACGGGACCTTCGGGTCCGATTGCCATGTCAATCCCGACATAGTTGAGATGCGGAAATGCCAGTAGCAGCCGGCTCGACAGGCTAATACAAGCCGCCCAGTGGGGCAGTTGCACACCACTTACTTGCACCCCGGTATCCGGGTGCCTCTCGTAATAACCCGGTATGACGTCTGTGGTGCGCAGCCCCGTGATCATGCCCGTGTCGCGGTCCAGTTCAGCAATGAGGCCACCTTGTTCAGCATTATCCACAACCGCGCCGCCCCGACCGATCTTGAGAACCGCACCCAACACATCGACCTCGGCTCCCCTCTGGAGGGCGAGGATTCTCAGGCTGTTGACGCTACTCCCGTGAAATGCGGCCAGCACCTCATGCTGCCTGACGTATTCCTCAAGTAGCAGCCCCTCACCTGCATGCTCGGCCAGGTATTTGTCGAAGAATCCCGCCACCGGCAGGCAGGTGCCGGGCGAGGCAAGGTTCTCCAGTGTGGGGACCGGACCGGTGCGCTCGATCCTTACCGCGGTGAAGCCCCTTCCGCCCCAGCCCTCGGTTATTTTGAAACAAACCACGTCCAGGTCACAGACAGCCAGCAACCTCTCCAGGTTGGCCGGCGTGCACAGCGGTTGCCCACGCACATCGCGGCCACCCTCCTTCCTGTAGAAGCCGATGAATCTCGCGGTGGGGAATCCCAGCAAGACCAGCAGCGACTTCTCCGCCAGTTTGTGCTGGGACAACTTGCGATACGGAAGCGGATTAAGCCGGTCGATGCAAGCCTGGTACTGGGCCCCGTTCAAATAGCCCTGCTTGTCCCGCATGGTCATGTCCCTGCGCCATAATCCGGCCGAGTAATAAAGGATGGGACCCAGACGCCTGCTGAGGTAGAGATAGAGGATCTGTGCAAACTGGGAAGCAAGCCCGATTCCGTGTTCGGCACGGACGCGCCTGGCAAGCTGAACTATCTGGCGAAGCTTCCCCATCAGGCCATCAGTCAGCGTAGCGGAGAGCTGGATCCTGTGAGGGGCCGCTGCTGGATGGCTCCACTATCATCGACACGCTCCAAGACGATCGTGGGACATCGGTCTCCCAACTCGTATTCGGGGACACGGAGCCGCTTCAGCTGAAACCCGCCGGGGTCGGTGCAAAAGAGTTCAGTGACCTGCTCAACGGACAGGAAATTGTAACGATTAGGCGAGTCCCGATAGCTGTTGATGGCAAGCAGATGCTCGAGCGGCCAGCCAATCCCCTCCGCCAGCCTTTCGAAATCAGGCACCGCTCGGTGGATGGCATTCCAGACATCACTCACCGCGATACCCTCCGTCGCGCTATGCTGCAGCGCCATACCTAGACGAAGCTTGAGCAGATTGAGATTGGCTATCTTGCCCTCAAGCAATTCATCGAGCACAAGATGGGAATCCTCGGGATCGCGTGACGGCGTAAACAGGCGCAACACGCAGAGCCCTCCCGACGCAATGACTCGAGCCAGTGTTTCCACCAAGGCGATGTGCCCCGATGGGTAGTCGACCAGTGTCACACCGCCATCACAGACGACCATGTCCCAGGATGCCTCGCGAAACGGCAGTGATCGCCAGTCGGCACATAACGCAGTGCCAGGGTATCCGGGCCACACGGCCTGGATCATTCCCAGCGTATGGTCGACCGCAAGCAGTCTCGTCCCATCGGGCCAGGCCAGATCGTGCAGCTCGGGCGTCACTCCCATTATTAGCACCCTGGGAGGTCCTTTGCGGTCCGACCACTGGGCTACCTCATCCAGGATGAACCCGATGTCGTCAGACGATGGGCGAAGTGGAACTCCGACCTGCTGCCAAATAGAGGCGATGGCTGACCAGTGGTCGCGTTTGGTGGCATGAGTCATAATGGCGGTCAACTTCTCCTATGGTCAACACCAAACTTGGTAACGGAGAATCGGCAATAAGTGCATCTCTGCCCGGAATGATACAAATACCAGATTCGCTTTTCCAGCCTGGCCCCATTGGATGCTGTGGACGAAGGTCCGATGGATCAGTTGCTGGGGCATTCCATTACCAACCGTATCGCTGTGGGACTACAGTAAGGGCACATGGTGTTTACGCTGCAAACACTACCGGCCTGCGATCCAGTAGACGATGCCCATCACCACCGAGCAGGTCACGAACAGAAATCGCAAGGCATAGGTTATTACCCACTGCCTTCGCCATATTCTACTTTTCTCGTATGGCTTATGATATATCTATTAACATAATGAAATATTTATGTCATTGTTAATTGCATGAAAATTGATTTCGACTGCATTGTAATAGGGGCAGGTCCTTCAGGGATCGTTACAGTAAAGGAATGTGTCGAGAATGGACTGGATAATATTCTAGCTATTGACCAGGCTCTGGATTTGGGTGGAAATTTTAATCATTCATACGATAGCCTGACACTAACTTCTTCCTGCACCGTCAGCATGTTTTCAGATTTCTGGATTGGTGATGGTTATGAAAAATCATTCTGGAAAAAGTCCGAGTTGGTTAATTACTGGAGAAAGTATGTAGATCATTACCGAATTTCAGAAAAATTTCGGTTTAATACTTCTGTCACTTCGGCAATGCTTACCGAAAAGAAGTGTTGGGAAATCACACTTGATACCGGTGAATTATTGCTCTGCACTCATCTTGTCGTGGCAGTTGGATCAAGCAATTACAAATCCCTGCCTTCATGGCACGAAAAACTCACAGATATAACCTATCTCCACTCAAAAGATTATCGAAATGCCAGTCACCTTAAGAATAAGAATGTTTTAATTGTTGGAGGAGGCGAATCAGCATCAGATATTGCACTTGAAATTGCCAAAGTAGCGAAAAAAAGCTGGGTAAGTCTTCGCACATCCTGTGGCTGGATAACGCCGAGATATCGTGGTAAAAACCCCGCCGACTTGTCAACCCACAGAGGCTTTTGGGGGTTACCAAGAGAATTTGGCAAAAAAGCAGCAGAAGCGATTATTAAATTTGAGAAAAGCTGGAATGATCCTGTTCATGATGTCATTGCAGAACTCAATACCAGGGTACAAACGGAAATAGGTCCATTTGGCATCTACGGCACAAAAACCACGGCTCTACCTGAAGCAATTGCACTTCATGGATGTAAAGTCGTAGGTGAAATAACTGACATTCAAAGCGGGGGAAGAATTCTTGAAACTGCTGATGGAAACACACTGAAACATGTAGATGTCGTTGTTTTTTGCACAGGGTACAAGAATATTGCTCCATTCTTTAGAGGTGAACTATCCCGTGCAGGAGCTGACCCCAGAAGCCTGTACAAACATATGTTTCATCCAGATTTCAAGGGCCGGCTATGTTGGGTTGGTACTGCACGTCCCTGCTTCGGCAGCCAGTTTCCACTCATTGAAATCCAGGCAAGATATTGTGGCCTGGTTTTCTCAAACAAGCTTAAATTACCTACTCCTGATGTAATGAGAAAGGTGGCAGAAAAAGATTCTAGTCTCTATTTAACCAACCTTGGTCATAGTGCTGAACGAATACGCTCACTGGTTGATTATCATATTTATCTGGATGATATGGCAGATGTTATTGGCTGCTCGCCTCCACTATGGAAATATTTCTTTCTTCATCCATGGATTTGGCTCCGGATGGTTTACGGGCCTACACAATCAACACAGTTTCGTCTCAAAGGACCTAACGCCAAGAAACAACTGGCTCATGAAATAATAAAAAAAATTCCATTGAGCGCTTTTACCCATATCGTAAAGTTGGGAATCAGGGGCAGAATCTATTATTTCTTTAAAAAACTGGCTTCATTCAGTAACAAATATAAAAAAGCAGCAGGCTTTGTTTATATACAGAAATAAATTGTCGGGTAGTTGCCAGGATCTTAAAGAATCAATATTGGACACTGCTCATTAAAACATAGCCTGGAGTACGTCTAGTTACCGTCAACGGCCAGCACCGAGAAAGGCAACTTTCAGTACTTTCAAGCCATACAATGAGTTACGCTGAATGACCGGTTAGTGGGCAGAACCAGTCATCCGAGTGAATCACTCAGGTCTTTTCTCAGGAAGAACCGGAATACTCCCGAAACTCACCGTTCCCAGGATCAATCTGGAGGGCGACTTTGCAGCAATACTTGCCGTTCCCGTCATGCAATCGGTACTACCGAGAAGGGTAGAGTAAAGATGTGGCGCGGTGGCCTAAGGTACAGCCTATCTGTTGCCGCCCCTTTCGTCTGGCGGTGCCTCAATAGCCATACCATCACTCCGTTTCCACATCCTCCTCATCGAACCGGACATGCAGATTTCCCGCATCCGGCTCTCGGACAAAACATCACGCCT
>JASJGU010000283.1:0-5478 GCA_033791385.1 Desulfuromusa sp. | reverse complement strand
TATCTAAAATAAAGTTTCCCATTTCGGTTACACTTCCTGCCATTATGTCCTTAGGGGTCAACCCGAGAGCCAATCGCAACCGCAGGGAAACAATCTGACATTTAGCAATCAACAACTGAGGGACAAAAAACCAAAAAAGGGTTACAGCTAAGTTGCTGTAACCCTTTAATTTTATATGGCGCGCCGCGGAAGATTCGAACTCCCGGCCTTCTGATCCGTAGAAAATAAAACTTAGCTATCAAAGAACAGAAAGACTTTACATTGCAGCGACTTACGGACAAAAAATCCTTTCTCCATCACTCCCTGGAAGATCAGCCGAAAATCGGGCAAGAACTTGTTTCTCAAGGAAATAGGGCCTTCCAGCTGGAACTTTTTTGAACACTGGAACAAAAAACGGACAAAACTTTTGACTCCGTTAGCGGCTGGATTTAGTTGTGTAATCCTAGGTACCTATTTATACCGAAACCTGCCACCTGGGCTGAAATGTTCTGAGGGCAAATCGCTCTATATTTACGGTCAGATAGAAAGGAGGGGACATCGGTTCGGTGAAAACTGCTGGCGAATTGCCATTAAAATTTCTCGATCCCGACGATTTACTGTCTATAAAACTCTCGACTTAGGTAGACATCTTCATTTTTGCGGTAGTTGGTTCGCAAGCGGACGATGTCCCGTTCATCCGCCACCACGTAAGTCAACTCAAACTGCTTGAAGAAGCCCTTGACTGCCGAGTATTCCTCTCCAACCTCCTTGCGGGTCTCGATGGAGAAGCAAAGATGACTTTCGTCCTCAAAACCGAAACTCATCATAGTGTGGGCGATGCTGGGCGATCCCCAGTAGACGAGGAAGAGATCGACACTCTTCAACTTGGTCAGGTCGAAGGTCCTGTCGTAGTGGCGGACTGAGTAGTCTGTCTCTGTGTGGTAATCGACGTTGCGGATGTTGTGGACAGTGACCAGATTATCCCTGACTTCGGCCCAGGGGAGAATAGCCACATCCGGCTGCCAGTTCCGGTTGTTGGATGCGGGGATAAGCAACCACCAGGCGGCTATTACCACAACAAATAAGGCCAGAAAGGAGGCCCATGCTAGGCGTTTACGCTTCCTGAGGCCTGAGAAGATAAGAATCATGGCCACCAGCGCAAAGCACCCCCCGGCTACAAGGCGCAAAGAGGCCGGCAAGTTGGAAAAATAGATGGCAAGCGTGCCCACACAGGCAGTGATGACGAGACAAAGAAAAGCCAATCCCACACTGAAGATTCTTACAATTCTTCCCATAAGACCGCCTCTGTGAAATAGAATCTTATTGTGTCAGAATTAAATGTCTATTTCCTGAAATTATAGCCTGACAAATTTTCAATAATGTTTTTCGTGATCAGCTTATCGTTTTCAAATGCATTCATAGGCTATCTTAAATTCTATCTGTCATGAGATACAAGACAATGGCCACCCGTTACCTGGTGGCCATCATGTTGAGATGGATCCTGTTTATTTAGAAATGTCCAGTTCACGCTTCTTGGTGTAGAGCATGCGGATCTGCTCGTACTCGAAAGGCGAGCCGGAGCCGTAGTAACGGAAGGGGATGCGCTTGCGTTTGTCGACGGCAGATACGGCAGTAAACACCAGGGTCGTGGTATCATCATCCACCCAGGCCGGAGGTCCGGCAACTGAAAATGCCACCGAATCTGTGACCAGACCGGTTGTGTCACGCAGGTTGGATGGCCCGAAGAACGGCAAGACCATGTATGGGCCATGGCCGACGCCATAATGTCCAAGAGTCTGGCCAAAGTCTTCTGGCTGCCGACGGAGTCCCCAATGTTTCGCCGGATCCCAGAGCCCGGCAACGCCGACCGTGGTGTTGATCACGAAGCGGCTCAGAGTTATGCCGGTTTTTTTGATCTTCAACTGCAGAAGGTTGTTGGTGAAATTGTTGAACTCGTAGACATTGTCGACAAAGCTTGAGACGCGATCTTCGAAGTAGTCCGGCATGATGAACTGGTAGCCTGCGACAACCGGTAGCATGAGGTATTTGTCAAAGTAGTAGTTGAAACGATAAGCTCCACGATTAAACCCCTCGATCGGGTCGTACACCTCAACGTCCAGTTCCGTCCCTTCGGGGACCAGGTCGGCCTGCTGGCGTATCGCCGGTTCTGTGTCTGGGCCTGGCTTGGGCAAAGTGCTACAGCCGCTTAAAAGAGCAATGCTCAAAAGTAATACGAAGATAACCATTTTAGATTTATGTAATAACATCATTGATCAGCCCTCCTGCCCGGCAAAAAAGTCCACCATGAAATCCACCACATCCTGGTGGTTCATGTTGCCGCAATGCCCGCCTGTCGGGAAAATCTTTGCCCTGGCTCCGAAGAGTTGTTCAAGGTAACCGATTTCCCCTGGTGCCAAGATAATGTCGTCCTCGTTGCCGAGCAAGCCGATTTTGTTCGCGCTTTTCAGGTAAGGCTCGATACTGCGCAATGACAGCATCTTGATCATCTTCTCCTCGGTCAACGACGGATCGCTTTTCTGGAAGAAGGGTACAAAGTCTTGCTTGAAGTAGTCCTCAAAACTGGTTCGGTTGGCGACCACGTAGTAGGGTGTGAGCGCTGTGGAGTTCGACATCGCGACACCTTTCGGCGTGATAAACCCTCCGCCCTTCATAACGTCGGACGCAAAGATCATGCTGGCCGAGTCAGTGCGGAAAGAGATTCCCACCAACGCAGCCAGGAAATCCTCGCGGGGCGGAAAGCGCTTGTAGGCTTTATAGATGTAATCGCCGTTCAGTTCGAAATAACCCATCTTCTTTTCGGCCTCGGCCAGCTTTTCCATGACATTGTCGAGCCAGGCATCAAAATTGCTGGCGCCTCCCGGAATGTTGTCGAGCATCCCGTCAAGGATATTAACAGAGGTATAGAGATTGACCGGAGGGTTAATCAAAAGCACGTGCTCGAAGTTAAAAACCTTTTTCTCTTCGTCGAGCATTGAGACAAACGCTGACTGGATGCCGCCGAGACTGTATCCGGTCAGGTTGTAACCCGAGACCTTGATGTCATCTTTCACTTCAGCCATGGCCAGCTGCATCACCTTGTAGAGGTCCTTGGCGTCCTCCCGCAGGTTGCCTGGTGTCATGGTGCTTGAGGCATTGACAATAAAGTTCATGTGGGTTGGTGAGGTGATCGAAATGACATGATAGCCGGCCTGGTACAAGGCCTTCTGCATGTTGAGCATTTTCGGTGAATTATGTCGGGCCCCGGTACCGGCAATAATGAAGATCAGCTGGGCTTCTTTTTTCTGGTAGGTCAGCGAGCAGATAAGCCCGTCTTCGTACCAGAAAACTTTCGGGATCTGCCGGTCAGGGAAGGGGTAAACTTTGAAGGTTTTGGTCGGGACTTTGTCAGGTGTGTCAGCTTGGTAATAAGATGGAAGTTCCATGACGGTCGCTTCCAATGGATTGACATAGGGGTAGAAGTACGGTTTGTCTACTGCTATTGCAGCAGCCGGTAGTCCCATTAACAGAAATAGCACTATGCTCGTTAACCAAGGTCTCATGATTTCCTCCATGGCTGATATATCAATTCGCTAGAGATTTTCGTCGGCATTTAATGCAGCAACCCGGCTTCTTTGAAATAGCGCTTTGCACCAGGATGCAGAGGAACAATGAGTCCCGTGGACAACTTCTCAGGAGTCAGGTTGGCAAAGGCCGGATGCTGCTGTTTGAACAGATCAAAGTTCTCAAAAACTTCTTTGACCATGTGGTAAACGACATCATCATCTGTGTCTGCGCGGCTGAACAGGATCGCCTTGACGCCTATTGTATGGATTGGCTCCTTGTTTGCTAGCTCCGTGTAATAATCGATGGGGATGGTCCTTTCGACGAGATACTCTCTTCGGTTAGTCATGGAATCAATTAATCCCTGACCCGGTGCAACGATCATAATTTTGCGATCGCCGTGCAAGGCTTCTTTAACTGAGAGGTTGGGATGACCGACCGTGTAGAAATATGCGTCAATCTCACCCTGTTGCAGGAGTTCGGTGGCTTCGTAGGTTGGCCTCTCACTAATGGTCAGGTCCTTGTCCAGGTCCAGGCCAACAGCACTGAGTATGTTTCTGACCTGTATGTTGTCTGTCGAGCCAAGCTCACCAATGTTAACCGTCTTGTCTTTAAGATCCGCCAAAGAATTAATGCCAGCGTCAACGGCAGCAACGATCGTAAAGGCCTCCGTGTAGAGACCGAGCACGCTCCGCAATTTATCCTGTGGTGTGTCTTGCCAATAGTACTTGCCGTTCTTGGCGAAAGAGAGAGCATCCGCTTGAGCAATGCCAAAGCTGGCCAAACCATTTGCAACGTCATCGATGTTGGAAATAGAGCCTTCTGATGCTTCTGCAATCAAGCGGAGATTGTACTCCTTAAGTTTCCTGTTGTGCATCTTCGCCACGGCACTGCCTGCCGCGTAATAGACCCCGGTGATATCACCGGTTTTGATGGATTGCATTGGTTCATCGAATGCAGACAGGAGCGATGGCGAAATGGAGTTTGTAAAAGTTACAAGGGAAAAAAGCAGCAGTAAACGGGTGATAGGGATCATTAGCCCCTCCTCTAAAAAAAGAAAAAATGGAGCTCCTCAAGAGCTGCAAAAGTCTTGAAAGGTGCATTTGCAACTTGAATTCGGGCTTTGTGTTTCAAAGGGCAATCACAAGAGCTGGATTCCCTCTATGCAATAATTTTTCTAGCTTAATTATTAAATCTGTTCTCGGATATTGTCTATCCCCCATAAGGAGCTAAAAATGGGGGGGGCGAGCTTAAAATTGTGCATTAGCTTTAAAAACGAGAAGTTTATCACCCTGTTGATCAAAGCGTTAAAGACCGGGATCATCGTGGAAGGAGTTAAAACGACCAAGTGTTGACATCAATGGTCGCTTCTATCGCCACTGATCTCCAATATTGTCCTGAAGGAACTGGATCAGGTGTTGGAGAAGCGGGGCTTGTGTTACGCTCGCTGGGTTGATGACAGATGGAACAATTTATAAGATGTCATATTTCAAATAGGGCTCGCCCGAGAGATGGAACGAGTGTCATTGATAAATATCGTTTTATTTCAAAGCATCGTCTGTTAAGGTTTTATCTAAAATGGGACTTTTTAATTTTGACTGGACTAACTTTGTAGGCATGTATAAAAAATTACTACTGTAAATTCATCTTAAGTAATACTGGAGAAAGTGCGGGGATCTTGTTGAAGAATCTTGTTAAAATATTAGTGATATCAGGTTTCATCATCTTTGCGTGCAGCATGCCTCTTTTCGCCCAGAACCCTCCCGCCCAAAAAAGTTTAGCAACTGGCCAGTTCAAGCAAAAAATTCTTCTTACGCCTGAAGAGCAAAACTGGTTAAAAACTCATCCCGATATTCAATTCGGATTTGCCGAAAACTTTGAGCCTTTTTTCATTCTCAATAAAGATGGCACTCACAGCGGTGTGCTTGTTGATATCTT
>JASJGU010000282.1:0-7158 GCA_033791385.1 Desulfuromusa sp. | reverse complement strand
GGACCATGACTGGCGCTGAATCTGAAAAACATGAAAGCCCTGTTCTTCCAAATTCTCTTTCAGCTGGTCTTTGGTCGTCGAATCGTAGCTCTTGTCGACTATTCGACCATCGGCTGTCCCGACTTTGCATTGATAGTTTGGCATCACTTATCATTCTAACAGAAATAAGTTGAATTCCATAAGTACATTTCATTTACTACTTTAATAAGACCTGGGATTCATCCTGTGACAGCTTACTGTACAGGATCGCGTTACTGAGTCGGAGGTTCCACCCGGATCAATAAAGCGCACATCAAAATTAATCAGATGAGCATTACCGGTAGTGATTGCAGACATTTACAGGTAGGCTCTTCCACCAACGTAGGTTTTTTTGAAAAAACTGTTTGACAGTTTGGCCACCCGCACGGTTTTCCCGGTTCGCGGAGCGTGGACAAACTTGCCGCTGCCGATGTACATCCCCACATGGGTCACTCGCGTTCCCCCTTTAGTGGCAAAAAACACCAGATCTCCCCGCTGTAAATTTTTTTTAGCAACAAATTGACCGGCCTGGAACTGGGCACGTGAATTACGCGGGAGATTCAAGCCGTTCAAGCGATAGCTGACCATGGTAAGTCCGCTGCAATCAAAGCCGTTGTTGCGATCTTCTCCACCCCAACGATAGGGAACGCCAAGAAACCTCTGCACCGTTAAAACCAGCTCTGAACGTAAATCACCCTGCCCGCTGCGCTGAATTCTGGCGGCTGCATAATTTTCCGGAATAACAATAAAAAAACGGTCGATGAGCCCTTGTCCTTGCAGATGCTCTGCCTCGCTCCGAGCATCCTGATAACGTGTATGGTTGCCAAAGCGAACCTTATAAAGCCCTGATTTATGGCGGAAATAATAGGCATCCACGCCACGCTGCGCTAACGATTGCTCCAGTCTTACTGCATTATCAAGCTGCTGAAAGGCGCCAACTTGAACGGAATAACCCATTTTTGACAATGCTACAGCGGATGAAGTTGTCCGCGTAAGAATTTCGGCAATTGGGTCTGAAGCAGACGTTGGGGGAGGTATCGACCGAGATGGAGAGTTGCAGGAACAGAGGGATAATAATATCATCCCGCAAAATAGTAGGGCGAAATATTGGCGCATCGAAACCACAGCATTGCAGGATGGTCGTGGGTGAAGAGCAAAGAAACCTATGCAAAAAAGTCAAGCTGTTTGTAAATACCACAATCTTCAAAACAGTTCAAAGTGGTTTGTTGTGCAAGGGCTGGTAAAATAGAAAAGCAAAATCAGCAGCCAAACAGTCTTCCTGTTTCAGCTGGAAGATCGAGAATGAATATCTTGAAATATGCTCGTTGGCAATGTTAAACTTCAGCTGTTTTCCTCACAATACACAACAATAAACAGGTTGTAGTCCTGGCTTGATCGCCATTTCAATTCACGCTCTCAGACAGATAGATGTCAGAGTCATACAGAAAGCTCTAAGGCCGATGAGCCAACAAAATATGCATCCTAGAAAATGGGCCAGGGATCTAATTGTCCTGATGGTGGTCTTATCTGTCGCAATTATTTCTCCAGTTGCCTATTTTTCGGCTCAGGCTCAGCGGGATATCTCAACCCAGTTTATTTCCAACGCAGCAGAACGTGCCGTGGGGGACTTTCGGGTTATGGCCGATTCCATGGCTGCCACCTTAGAGATGGTGCGCGATTGGGGCGACACCGGGCTTTTTTCTTTCGAAGATGCCGACACACTGAACCGGATGTCGTTCCCGATATTTGATCGCGAAAAACTGCTTTTTGGCATCTCAGTCGCCGATATGCAGAGCAACAGCTATTATGTCCGCAAGAACGGGGAAGGGGTAAGCACCACTTTAATCGATGCAAGCAAGAAGCCGCGGCAATCGGTTGAGACCTTGTGGATCAATGGTGATCCTTCTAGCGATGTGGAAATAGCCGATTCTGAATATGATCCCCGAAATCGGACATGGTTTACGACGGCGCTGTCAGCAAAAGGTGTCGTTTGGACCGATCCCTATAAATTTTATTCATCTCAGAAGATTGGGATTTCTGCGTCAATTTCTTTCCTGCGTAAGAAAGGCCAACAACCAGTCGTCATCGGCTTTGATATCCTGCTCGATGAACTGTTTGCAAAAATGCACAAGTTAGCACCCAGTTCTAATAGCCGGGTTTTTATCTTCCGCCGCGACGCCCAGCTCTATATTCCCAAGACTGAAAAAGGCTCATCCGACTTCCAGGCTATGGCCTCCGTTGATGATTCCCTGATTCGTAAAATTCATTCTATTTGGATCGATCAGGAGGGGGCAGGCGATGAGGTTATTTCCATTCTGCATGAAGGGACAACCTGGTGGGCCGGTTTCCTGCCGCTGGATGTCGGGCGTCACTCGACCTGGATCTGTGTCATGGTTCCTGAGCAGGATATCGCCGGACCTGCCAACAGACGGAGCATGATTCTTTGGCTGGCCGGTCTGGGCTCGATTCTGCTGGCACTCAGTTTGGCATATTGGATTTTCCGTAGCTATGGACTCAAGCTGAGGGAGGAAGAGAACTCGGTTCTCGATTCCAGCGATCCGGCAAACAGTATTTGCAAGCTCGCGCAAAATGGTGAAGGTCCAAAAGTTGAATTCAAGGCGACCATGCGGATGAACCTGCATGCCAAGAGACCCGGGAAAGAGATTGAACTGGCGTGGCTAAAAGGCGTGGCGGCTTTTTTGAATACCGATGGCGGAACATTGCTGATCGGGGTCGCTGACAGTGGAGAGATTACCGGACTCGAACAGGATGTGTTCGAAAATGAAGATAAGTGTATGCTCCATTTCAAAAATCTTATTGCTCAACATATCGGCGCAGAATTTTCTAAACACATCCGCTTCCAGATTATCCCCGTCGGCAATAACACTGTCGGAGTTGTAAGTTGTAACCGCTCTATCGAACCGGTATTCCTCAGCAACAACAAGAGCGAGGTGTTTTATATCCGCAACGGTCCTTCCAGTGACGAACTCCAGATCAGCAAGGCGCTCAACTACATTAAACAGAGGAAGTAAAAGCAGATCTATTCTTTGGCGTTGAAAACAGTCCGTAGTTTTACTTTTACAGGGATTCAGGATCATAATTAGATTTTTTGTAGTCGCCCACCTTTAACAGGGTGTTGAAAAACGTTTTCGAGGCAGCAAATGCAAGGCGGAAATGGCCGAAAAAGCACAGTTTACATACCGTAAATGAGCATTTTGAGGCTATTTTTAACGCCGCAGTTACAACGCAGATAGTTTTTCAACAGCCTGTTAAAGCTCGATCAAATCACCATCACTAACCGTCTCCAGCTCTAACTGGTCAATGCGTTGAAGCATTTCCGGCCCCATATGAGTAAGCATCAGCCTTCGACAACCTAACAGTTTTCTCTTTTGCAGCAGGGTTAAATAATCCAGATGCGAAGGAACCGGCTGGTCGTAAGCAAAACATTCTGCAATTAACAGATCGCTCCCCTGCGCCAAAGGAATCAGATTGTCAGTCCATTCAGTATCACCAGTATAACTGATAATCTTTCCGGCTACTCCAATTCGCAACCCGTAGACATGCTTACTGCTGCCATGCTTGACCCGAAAACATTCAACCTGTAGAGAATTTATCTGTAACGGTTTTTTCGGATCGAGCAACCGATATGTCATCGGAAAGCTAGATTTTTTATCGACCATTCCCGGATAGAGCGCCTCAGCAGCAGCTTCAACTCGCTGCTGTAATCCTGCCGGGCCGATCAGGGTCAAAGGTCTGGTGCGCTGACTGGCATACTTCCCTTCCAGAAGCAAATAGGGAATGCCACCAAAATGATCGCCATGAAGGTGGCTGATGACAACTGTGTCAATCTCAGCTGGAATCACTCCACAACGCTGCATACCGATCAAACTGGAACAACCACAATCGATCAACATCTGTCCTGCCGTCGATTGAAGGTGAAAGCAGCTATTCAAGCGACCGCCGCTACCAAAAGCATCACCGGTGCCAACACAGCAAAGAGAGACAGAATTTCTTGCCATTTTTTTCACCTTTCTTTTCAACCCCGCCAACCGCTCCAGCCCAACGATCCCATTTCCAACACCATTTGCTGATAAACATGATATTATGGCAAAAAATTATACGATACTTTAACATTGGTTTGTCATGCCTGCTGAATCTTTTCAAATAATATCCGCCCTGGCCGTGATCTTGCTCGCCGCCCTGGTTGGTGGTCGATTTGCCACTTTTTGCCGGATTCCCCGCGTCACCGGTTATCTGCTGGCCGGGGTGCTGGTTGGGCCCTCCTTTGCCGGGCTGCTCAATCTTCCGCAACTGATCTCGCTCTCTGCTTTGACAGAGCTGCGACTGATTTCAGATGTTGCCCTGGCATTAATCCTGATGAATATTGGCGGACAGCTACGCACTGAAAATCTGCGCCGCTGGAAGCAACGTATCTTTATCTTTTCATTCACTGAGTCCATTCTGACTGGCCTTCTGGTCGGTGCTGCTGTTTTTATTGTCAATCAATTTATGGTCCAGCAGGTTGTCGCCGGCTTGAGCCTTGGACAATCCTCCCTGATGTTTGGCATCTTTACCGGGACCATCAGTATTGCCACAGCTCCGGCAGCAACCTTGATGGTGGTTCGTGAGTATGAAGCTGAAGGTCCGATCACCAGCTTATTACTGACTCTGGTCAGCCTGAATAACCTACTTTCTGTCTTCGTTTTTTCGATTGCCGCCCAATGGTTAGTCTCCCCCGGTGGTGGATTTGTTACGATTATTTATCAGCTCTGCTTACCTTTATTTTTGGGGGGCGGGTTCGGCTTCATCATGTCACTCTGGGCTCAGCGAATGGAGCTGCCCAGTGAGCATAAACTTCTGCTGCTTGGTGGAGTGACGGCAGTTGCCGTTATCAGCCGCGCAATTGGATTGGAACCGCTGCTGTCCTGCCTGGCTTTAGGGATGATTCTGGCCGATAGTTCGCCACGTTGGAGCCGGCTGCTAAAAGCTCTGAACGAAGTTGACTACCCTCTCTATGTGGTTTTTTTCGTCCTGGCCGGTGCCAATTTACATATTGATACCCTGGCACATATTGGCCTGTTAGGCGTAACCTATGTCCTTGCCAGAACCTGTGGAAAACTGACCGGCGCTGCTCTCGGTGCCCGCTTGGGGAAGTTCGGTCAACGTGAACAAACCTGGGTTGGCATGACTTTACTTGCCCAGGCCGGGATGGCTATCGGACTCGCAGCAACGCTGTCACAGCAGTGGCCAGAAGGTGGAAAATTGGTCGAAACGATAATTCTCGGTTCAGTTGTGATCTTTGAATTGATCGGTCCGCTGGCAGTTCGCTGCGGATTGGTTAAGGCGGGAGAAGTTCCATTACTTTCATTGTTACGCAAGCGGGGGCCACAAAGTGGGATGGAAGGGCTACATAGCGTTGCCAACCATTTTCGCAGTAATCTCGGTCTGCCGGCTGGACATAAACTGGATAATCCAGGTGACATTCTGGTTCGCCATGTCATGCGTCTTAATGTTGAAACGATCCACCATGGCACAGCATTTCAAGAGCTGTTAAATATTATTGCTCATAGTCGCTACGATCGCTTTCCAGTTGTCGATGATGACCACAACTTCGTTGGCATTATTAACTACACAGAGATTCGCAACCTGCTGTTTGATCAGTCCCTTTCAGACCTACTCGTTGCCCGTGATCTGGTTTCCCCGGTACGCCACGCAGTCCCCCCTGACACCCCGCTTCGAGAAGCACTAAAAACCTTCCAGAAAAAACGCAATATCAGTTATTTTCCGGTTATTGACCCGGAAGAACCGAAAAAACTACTTGGCATCCTCAGCCAGAATGATGTTCTTGCTGCATTTCGACGCATGGATTTGGAGGAATAAAAAAGCAGGGCAACCAAACACATATTGGTTGCCCTGCTTTTTTATTGTGACTCTATCTCAGATTGCTTAGTTTTTTTCCAAATACTTTTTTGCGTTCGTAGCTTGAGGTGAATTGGGGTATTCTTCAATCAACTTCTGCATTGTTGTTATTGCATTTTCACTATCCCCCAAAGCATTAAAGGCTAATGCCTGTTTCAGCATCGCTGCAGAGGCTTTAGGATTGGAAGAGTATTTGCTGATAACATCCTGAAACTGTAGAATTGCCAATTCATACTTCTTCTCACCATAAAAAGCCTCGCCAATCCAATAAAGGGCATTGACGTATAAATCATGCTCTGGATATTTTTTGACAAAAGACTCCAACATCTCGCGCCCTTCAGTAAATTGATTTTGATGGCGGATTAATTCTAGCGCATTTTGGTAGAGCTGCTCTGCTGTCGGCTCTGGTTCAGCTTTCTGATCCGGTTGTTGCTGCGGTTGTACCATTGTCTCCTGCCTGGAAGCTTGTTGTTCCAGTTCAACAAAGCGATTGCCTAGAGAATTCAGCTGTAATCCCAGATCATCTTTGATCAGTTGCAGCTCGTCACCCAACGCCCGGTTATCCCGACCTAAATCATCCATACGACCATTAACCGATTGGAACTCTACCCGTAAATTATCAAGTCCAGCGAGCAATTCAGCAACCTGGCGCTGTTGCATATCCCCACCGGCCATTGCGTTTTGTGCCGTCTCCACCTTCTGTACTTCTAATTGAGCCAGACGGCGCTTCATCTGTTCAAGATCCGTTTCCATTCGCAACTGATCCTGACTTGGTGGTATGCAGCCAACTAGCAACAACAAACTCAATAATATTAATGTCAATCGCATCGGATTTTCTCCCGGAAACCTGAAACAAAAAGGGCCGCTCAGAAAAAATGAGCGGCCCTGATCGATTAAATATACAATCTAACGCTTAACTTTGAAATTAGCCCGGCGGTTTTTAGCCCAAGCTTCCGTGGTACGGGCAGAATCGATAGGCATCTCTTCACCGTAAGAGATAACGCTCATCCGCTCAGCAGCAACACCGAGAGAAACCATATAATTCTTGGTTGCCAGGCCACGCTTCTCCCCCAGCGCCTGGTTGTACTCAGCGTAACCACCCTCATCACAGTGTCCTTCGATAAAAACTTTCACGACCGGGGCTGCTCTAAGTAAACCGGCATTGCTTACCAAGGTGCTTTTGGCCGCATCGGTCAGCACATACTGGTCAAAGTCAAAATG
>JASJGU010000281.1:0-18323 GCA_033791385.1 Desulfuromusa sp. | reverse complement strand
TTCAGAGGTTTGCTCTTCCTATTTTTTAGACTACTCGGTTCATAAAATCCCGGTGGTGGCTGGTAATCGACACCGCCCCCTGGTATTAAACCACCAACCATTTTTCCAGCCATATACTCGACTCGATATCCAGGTGGTTAGTTGGTTCATCAAGCAGTAGAACGTCAGGGTTCAGGGTCAGAATCCGCGCCAGAGCAATCCGCATCTTCCAACCACCACTGAAACTCTCGACCGGTTGATCATAGTCAGCGGGGCCGATGCCGAGGCCGGTGAGAACAGCTTGAGCACGAGACTCCAGATCATAGCCGCCGCGATGCTCAAATTCCTGCTGCACGTTGCCATATCGTTCCAGTAATTGGCTCATTTCATCATCCGGCAGCGGTTCGCACATCTGCGTTTCCATCTTACGGATCTCTTCCCCAAGCGCCACTGTCGCTTCCGATGCCGCAATCACCTCTTCCAGAGCACTACGACCCGACATATCTCCGACATCCTGTGAAAAATAGCCAATCACAGTCTTTTTTGCACAGGAGATTTCCCCGCCATCGAGCCCTTCCTCGCCGGTGATCAGACGAAAAATAGTTGATTTACCCGCACCGTTTGGACCAACCAGGCCGGTTCGACTGCCGGGAAGAATCTGAAATCCAGCATTTTTGAACAACACCCGATTGCCGTGCTGTTTGGTAATATCAGTCATATGAATCATAGGTTACCTCGCAAGAAAAAAATCTTGCTCTGTTAACATGTTGGGCATACTCGAGCAAGAAAAACTTTTTAGTTGATTTTTAAGCATCAATCCTACGAGGTCAAACTGGACGAAGTCGACAATAGGAACTATCCGGTGAAACTCAAGAACGAACATTTTTCTATCTATATTATCGACGAAAAGAAAAAACTGGATGAGTCGTTTTCTGGGAGATATAAGCCAGGAAATCAAGAATCCGCTGACAGGGAGTATCTGGAAATTTCTAAAAACCCAAAGAGATACCGTCCTGAAGGGCGAGGGGTTAATTATAAGTTGCCATTTTTCCCGATCCGGTTCTGTTTCTAACTAATCAGATGATCAAGTAAGCAACTCTTTTTTAATTGCCAAACCAAGCTCTTGGAGCGTATAGGGCTTCTTCAGGTAAGAGCCAGCCCCTAATTCCTGCGCTTTTTTTACGTCATGGCCTTCGGAAAAACCACTGGCAATCAAAGCCTTCTGTCCCGGATGACTGGCTTTGATCTGCTTAAAGGTCTGATAACCATTCATTCCCGGTTCCATCAACATATCCAGCAACAGCAGATCGACCGTACAGTTGCGCAAAAATTCGACAGCTGCTTCACCACTCGAGACTAAAGAGACTTGATAGCCTAAACTGGTAAGTAGCTTTTCAGCCATAATACGGATATGTTTTTCATCATCAACAACCAGGATGTGTTCACCATGCCCTTGAAGCTCAATGTCTTCCATTTGCGCAGCTCGATCCACAACGACACTTTCGGTTGCCGGAAAATAGAGTGAAAAACGACTCCCCACACCTGGTTGCTCAACGTCAATGAAACCCTGGTGTTCCTGAACCGTGTTCCAAACGATAGCCAAACCCAACCCGGTGCCACTGTGACCAAGTTTTTTCTTGGTATAAAACGGTTCAAAAATGTGCTCACGATCTTCTGGCAAAATCCCTGTTCCTGAATCGGCAACTGACAACAATATATATTCCCCAGTTTTAATGTTCTCATGGTTATTCGGGGGCTTATCGATATACCTGTTGGCTGTCTTGATTGTCACGACCCCCACTCCGGTCGCCTCGGCAGCATTCATGACCAGGTTCATAATACTTTTTTTCATATGTATCTCGGAGCAGGACAGGTTAAAAAGTTCCGGCTCCAATTCAACTTTAAAATCAATCTCCTTAAAACGCTCAGTAAGGGCATGTTGTTCTGCTGAACACATATACTCTTCAAGAATACTGTTCAGATTAGCAACATTTCGGTCGGATGCCGCATCTCTTGAAATCGTCAACAAATCGGCCACGACTGCTGCTGCCCGTCTGCCCGACTCGCGAATTTCCTGTAGATACTTCCGTAACGGACTCTCTGTCGGGATCTTTTTCATCAACAGGTCAGAATACCCAACCGATCCGGAAAGAATATTATTCAAATCATGGGCTACGCCTCCAGCCAGCAAGCCAAGTACCTCCATTTTTCTAGCGCGATGCACCTGCTGTTGCAACTTTTCCTTTTCCTTTTCCGCTAGAATTCGTTCGCCCAGTTCTGCCTCCAAATCCGCTGTTCTTTCGTGTACCTGCCGTTGCAGCATGCGATTCCATTGCAGGATGATAAAAAGAATCAACAGCAGAAGTACAGCTGCTGTCGTCACCAGAAACAATGGCGAAGGAGTCCACGAGTTTTTTCCCAGTGAAATCCAGCTATCCAGAACTGCTTTTTTTTCTTTCGCGGTAATGGCCGCCAGCCCTTTTTCAAGAATTGAAGTCAACAAAGGCCAATCACTACGCCCCGCAAAAGAGAGATCAAAAACAAAATCAGTATCCTGGGTCACCTTAAGATTACTGATACCGTCCTTTTGAATGTAATAGGAAGCCGAAGCGATATTGAGAACCATGGCATCAACTTTTCCGAATGAAACTTGACGTAAGCCTGAAGAAATATCGGGCATAACATCCAGAGGGATATCAGGGTAGGTTCTCACCATATACTCATGATCGGCATAGTTAGAAACAACGGCAACTCTTTTACCTTTCAATTCTGCCAGATTCGGAAAATCAGTGGCAGAATCGCGAGCCAGGACAACCGCCGGAAACTCAACATAGGGCTTAGTAAAACGCATATATTTAAGGCGTTCCGGAGTCGGCACAGCGGCACCAAACATATCAATCTGGCGAGTTTGAGCTTGTTTGATCACTTCACTCCAGTTTTTAAGAACGACAATCTCAAACTTCAGCGGTAACTTACTTTCCAGAAGGTGGATAAAATCAGCCGCTATCCCACGATAATTGCCATTTTTATCGACAAACTCAATGGGGGGGAAATCGGGATCGGGGGCAAGACGAACGACAGGATGTTCAACTAACCAGGTAATTTCGTCAGGAGAAAGACCAAGTAGCCCAGCATCGGAGGCATGAGATTCAGCAGGAGTTACAAATAAAAACAAAAACATGCAAAACAAAGGGAAAACAAACGTAATGGAAAACGATGAATGAGGTCTGGACGGCATAAATCTGATTGCCTTATCAGTGAAATATTCAGAAATAAGCAACTCGCTTCCCCTCAGCGTTACATAGAGGCAATCATAACTACATTATTAATTTTGTCAAACCTTAATTCCCTCGCCGGGGCAGAAAAATACGGTACCCATCGTAGCGCAAGACAATTCCATCAGCCTCAATCTTTTCCAGATTCATATTATCGGTCACCCTATCCCCTTCACGCATAATACGGTCATTCAACTGCACCATACTTGCGCTGGCATCGTCCCGATTATAGGCATGCAACGACATCTGCAAAGTGGGGATCTGTTTCTGAATCGAAATGGGTAGTTGTCCTAAACGGTACACCTGCTTGTCATTACGCGGAACTTGAAGAGCCTTTACAGCCTCATCTTGGTGCTGATTTTGAGTCAAAACTGAAAGTTGTCCGGCATCATTTTGTGTTGTTGAAGTGGCAGGCTGAGGAAGTGTAAACTGACCCATATCGGCTTCCACCTGGGCGGTGTCAACCGCCAAGTCTGGTTGTTTCGAAGGCCCAAAAAACCAGAGGAGCAGAACAGCATTAACCACCAGAAGAAGCAATATTCCCAGAACCCATAAACGAGACTTGGTGTTATTACGCGGGCTCGGTTCATGAATCGTACGCGAGATCTGACCGCTCTTCTTTCTGCGTTTATTTTCCGATTTTTTCAGCGCTTCAAGAATAAACGACATCGTTTGTTACCCATCATTTCTGTTCATCAAGATCCGCTGATAGAGTTTTCACCCGCTCCGCTGGCACCGGTATTTTGGCCATGATTCCTGGGGAGGATTGTTGAACCAGCAACAGCAAAAAATAAATACCAACCACCAGTATCATGCTCAATAACGCTATCAGTAACCACTGCCCAAAATTGTTCCTACCCGAGCCTCTATGACCATTTTTTCCAAAAACTTCACCCGAAGCCTCAGTAAGCAACTCCGGGCTGACAATATTCAACCCTTTTACGTAAGCACCGAGTAATGCACGGTCACAGAGCAGATTGATCAGTCGCGGCACCCCTCCGGTCAGACGGTAGAGTTTATTAACTGTTACTTTCGGAAAAAGTGGTCGTTCTACTCCGGCAACCGCCAAACGGAAGCTCAAATAACCTTCTATTTCATTTCTGGATAATGGTTCAAGGTGGTACCGCGCCGTCACTCGCTGCGCCAATTGGCGCAGTTCCCGTTGTTCCAACATAAGGTTAAGTTCTGGCTGGCCAAGCATGATCACCTGCAATAATTTACGCTTATCGGTTTCCAGATTGGTCAACAGGCGAATTTGCTCCAGCACATCAACGCTTAGATTCTGTGCTTCGTCAATAATTAAAACTGTCTGTTTCCCCTGGCTGTGGGCATCGAGAAGATAATGGTTAATCAGGTCGATAAAAACTTTAACGCTGGAATTCCCTTTCGGGTAGGCAATCCCCAACTCATCACAAATAGTTGCCAGTAATTCAACGACACTTAACTTAGGATTGAAAATGAAAGCAATTTCTGAATTTTCAGGGATTTGCCCAAGCAGACAGCGACAAACAGTCGTTTTTCCCGTCCCCACTTCACCGGTCAATAAAACAAAGCCACTATCCGCCTTCATCCCATAGATCAAATGCGCCAGCGCCTCACGATGGAGATCGCTCATGTAGAGAAACTGAGGGTCGGGGGCAATGGAGAAAGGATCTTCCTTGAGACCGAAATACTCTTTATACATAAGTTGCGCAGATCTTTAAAGATACGATGGCTAAGCAAAAATTTCGGCTACCAAGGCACAGTGGGTTTCAGGGGCGCAGGCATACATATGTATGTCAAGATCCTGAACAACCACTGCAACACAGGAAGGCGGACTTTTTTGCGACGCCATCAAGGGTTAAGATAGTTATCTGATATAACATAAACCACCTGATCCGGTCATCTTAAACATGATGGGTTAGTCATCTCATGACCCTCCACTAAAATATTAAGCGGGCACTATGGGAACAATGCCAGAGACCGTAAACCAGGCACTGGCAACGAGAATGGAAACAAGTAAAAACACCGGGAGGTAACCAAACCAGAGGATCAACCCGCCAGCAACCAGTGGGAACAGAGCTGTCGTCAAGCTGGTGGCTCCAACAATTCCCTTATGCAGGGCGCGATTTGCATTCGTAGTGATTTCAATCAGCAGACCCTCAAAAGCAATTTTTCTGGCTGAGATAGCAACACCCATCAGGAAAAACACGGCCAGAAAAACCGGTAGAGTCATCCCCGAAAGAACCAAAACCAGAACTGGCAACAGGGTTCCACAAAAAATACAGCCTCGCACAACCCCACGAAAACCAAATTTTCTAACCAGTTTTCCCCAAATAAGATTAGACAAAATCATTCCGGCAATCTGCACCATCAGATAGTTACCAACCTGCTCTCCAGTCAAGCCATAATGCTGACTGGCATAGGCCACGTAAAACGGCATCAGTGTCAGCCCGAAACCGGTCAGATTAACCAGTAAAATATAGCGCAGCAGTGGCGGATTATCACGTAAATGTTGAGGAATCGCCCTTAATACCTGAAAAAAAGAGTGTGCTTCCCTCGATGGCGGCACAACAGGTTCGTCAATTGCCCAGAACCCAAAAGAAGCGATAAACAACAACCCTGCCGCCAGCCCGAACATCCAGACATAATTTAGCGGATACTCAAAATATCCAAGAATCCACCGTGAAACTGGAGCAGAGATCAAAAAGGCCATACTGGTTAAAATCTGGCGACTGACAAAAAATCGGTTGCGTTGCTCCACCGCTAATGATTTTCCAAGAATATCAGTATACGAAACCCCGGCAAAAGTCCCTGAAAGGGCAAAAACAAACATCAATACAAAGATTAAACTGATTAAAGCTTGCGGAACTATTGTCTCAGCAACAAGCAATATCAAAGCAACTGTTGCCAGTGCAACAACCCGCAAACCAACCCCCAGCAGCAAGAAGCCACGCTTACGCGGTTGCATATGGAGATAACTGGCAAACAACAGCTGACCGATAATCGGCGTTCCCACCATAATTGCCGTCAATAAACCAATTTGTACCGTTCCACCCCCAACTCTGACAACCAATGAGGGCAATACGGTATTAATCTCAGTAAAGGTCGCCGTTAACGCAAAAAATATTGCGTGCCATTGAAAAGCGTAATAATTACGTTTTATTACATTCATAGATCAAGCTTTCAAAAAATCATAACAGAACTGAGCAAATGAGAAGACGTGAGTATACCCCTGAAGGGTTTAAGCTTATAAGACAAAAAAAGCCCCGCAACCAGGAGGGGGGTCGCGGGGCAACATATTGAGAGGTTTCTCGAAAGGTATTTCTTTTAAATGCCAACGTTTCGCCTGCCACAACAATTCGTTGGTGATTCATTTATAACTAAAATAGTAAACATTGTCAACAATAAAATATAACTTTTTTTGTTATCTTTTTATTTTTTTACAAAGCACTGCTATATGCTCACTAAAAGTCATGTATGGACGCCACGATTGGTAATAGTTTCGTAAAACTAGCAACGCCCCCAGCCTTTAGCTTACGTTCATGTCATAATGAACCACGTTAGCATTAATCATATCAAGATCGTTCAGGAGTAAAAAATATGGCAGAGTGGACGGAAACAACAAAATACAGTGTTGGTGAAGAAATCGCCAACAGCGTTACCCACGGTATCGGTGCGTTATTGTCGATCGGTGGACTAGCCGTTCTGGTCGGCTTCGCCAGCTTACGTGGGGATGCCTGGCATATCGCCAGCTGTAGCATATTCGGCAGCACTTTAATCCTTTTATATGTCGCTTCAACCCTCTATCACAGCATCCCCCTGCCAAATATCAAGGGAATTCTCCGCATGATTGACCACTCGGCCATCTATCTGCTGATCGCCGGAACCTATACCCCGTTCATGCTGGTCAATATGCGCGGCCCTTGGGGTTGGTCATTATTCGGCATAATCTGGGGAATCGCGGTTACAGGAATTTTACTAAAAACCACCTCCTTTGGTCGACGTCCATGGATTTCTCTCAGTTTCTATCTGGCGATGAGCTGGATTGTTGTTCTTGCGATCAAACCCTTGCTTGCAGTTCTTGACAAAGGGGGGCTGGAATTACTACTTTTCGGCGGGCTGGCTTATACCGGCGGGGTCATTTTTTATGCCTGGAAAAAGTTGCCCTACAGCCATGCTATCTGGCACTTGTTTGTCATGGCAGGGAGCTGTCTTCATTTTTTTGCTATCCTGTTTTACGTAATTCCCGGCTGATCTGACTAAAGATCAGCAGGCGTCAACCTGAAGCACCGTCCTCCCACCGCACGCAATTACGCCCTGCCAATTTAGCGCGATAGAGTGCGGCATCAGCAAGCCGTACCAGCTCTACAGGGAGTTGCTGGCTTGAGGGTTGTAAACTCGCCACACCAAGGCTTACCGTGACAATGCCGGAAGACGATTTAGCGTGAGGGATTGCCAGGGATAAAACCATCTCCTGGATATGCTTTGCCGCTTCAAAAGCACTCTGTTTATCCGTGTTTGGTAAAAGGATGACAAATTCCTCTCCCCCATAACGTGCAACGAATTCCCCACCGCGACGCGCTGATTGAACCAATCCCTCGGCGAGCCTCTGCAGGCAATAATCACCAGCGAGGTGTCCATAAAGATCGTTAAAGCTCTTGAAACAGTCAATGTCGAGCATAATAAGTGCCAGCGGAGTGGTGCTACGTTGGCCTCGATTCCATTCCTGACTGAGTAAATAATCAAAATGGCGGCGGTTACTGATATTGGTCAAGCTATCCGTATTACTCTGTATTTGCAGGAGGCTGTTGGCTTCAGCCAACTCTTTTGTTCGAACTTTAATGATCTGTTCCAGCTCGAGGTTGCGCTTTTCCAGTCGGTCCATCGGATAGATTTCGTCATCATGAGCCAAGCCATAAGGGACCGAGATTCCACTGTGCACAATTTTCCACGCGCTCTTTTCGTGGCGGAAAATCAGCACCAGTCGAGCGGTTTCGTTTGCCAGGATATGTTCGGGGGTCGGCAAGTGAATGTGGAAAAATGCCGTAACAGCAACAACATCTTCGGCAAGGTCTTGTAATGACAAATCCAGCATTTCAATGCCAATTCGCTCAGGTATTTGTGCAAAATCTTGCCGTGTAATCCGTATCCACTCCGCCTTGTCTGTAATGAGAACATCACTACTGCCAGCATAGCCACTGAAATTGTCACTAAAATGCGAGGTTAATCGATCATCACGCGAAGCGTACATTTCGATGTAGTCCTCAAACAAAGAACGAATCAGATGCTGGCGGTCAGTAGGCATCGGGCCAGCACCATCCCGTGAATGTGAGACTATTGTCTCTAATTTACCCATGGAAAAAACTCATACGATGGTAGGCCCCTTTTGTTACGAAATGCCAAAAATACATGCAACCCCAAAGCCATGACCCTTACTTTCATAACAACACCTCTTTCCATCAATAAACAAACACCTTAATTTTCACCGTTATCGCCATCATTTAATGCTTCTCGAGTTCCGGGCAGAGATCCGAGAGTTCTGAAGACAGTATACAGAATGATGCATTCTCTGCTGCCTCCATTTCTTGTCATTTTATTCTACGTCACTCCCAGCCGAGCCCAAAAGTCGTTCGGTTAACAAACCGTTAAACACAGAAAAAACGATCAAATAAAAAACCAGAACAAGAGCATAAAGCCAGCCAAAATAGTAAATCATCAACGGTAACAGTTGCGGTTTGACACTCCGGGCATAGAGAAAAGATGCGACCAGAGATGTGCGCATCCCTTTTTTATGGAGATCCTGAAGGATTCCATACCAAACGTATATTGGCCCCATTGACAGAATTCCTGCAACAACTGAAATCATCACGCCCTTCCAGCCCGAATCACGACCAACATGAGTTCTCACCCAACTCGGCTTCACAAGTAAATTATTTAAGAACATAAAACCACTCACCAGCCCCAGGACGGGCAATAGTTTCTTCAACATTCCCAAGCAGAATTGCAACGCAATAAAGGTACGATCAGAGTCATACAGAAAAACAACCAGATAAATAATGATCATGCTCAGGAGAAAAATATACGCCCCGTAAGCCGATTCTTTCTGCTTGCTTGATTGTTGATTTAGGGCCGGACTTTTCACCGAAACCAGCCCATCAGTAATTGCATCGTCATCAGAACCTGAAAGGCGATAATCAGAGCAAAAAGAAAAGAAACCCCGTTGCGAAACAAGGCAAAACGGGTTCCGAAGGTCTGAATTTCGGCTGGCAGCTGAATACTGCCCACTGTCACCCAGCTGACCAGAAGAGCCGTGACCGCCATCAGGCTGACCCCCTGGTCGAGAAGTTCCCCTCCCAAGACATAGCTGACCAAAGGATTGCCAATCGAGATTGAACCAATACCAGCACCGATCAGGCCATCGGTAAAAAAACCTCCACCGAGAAGTTCTGATAGCCGCCGCAGGGGAACAAATTCCATAATCAACCCTGAAAGGAGAACCACGGCTAAAATATTCGGAAATACCCTTAAAAGCATCTTTCCAGTTTGCCGCAAACTCATGGAAAGGGTTGCTGCATTCCCCTGTCCAGTTTTGTTATCCATTCGCCATAAAACCTTTTATGATCTTTGACTCTTTACCCATTGAATAATTCCAGCGCTGTTCATTGCTCCTGATTGCCGTGCTTTTTCCACACCATTCAGAAAAAGCACCATCGTCGGTATCGAACGAATGTTCAGTTGCGCCCCAAGATTTTGTTCCACTTCGGTATTCACCTTGCCCAGCCGCATCCGTGGCTCCAACTGCATTGCCGCCTCCGCAAAGGCTGGCCCCATCATTTTACATGGCCCACACCAGGGCGCCCAGAAATCAATCAACAGGGGAATATCATTTTTGTGGAGATGCTTTTGAAAGTTGGATTGTGACAGATCAATCGGTCTGCCAGAAAATAGCGGCTGACCACACTTTCCACATTTAGGCTGTGCAGCCAGACGCTCTTCAGGAATACGATTCACAGCTGTGCAGTGGGGACAAACAACATGTAAAGAATTCATGACCTATCCTTTCTGTTTACTGATTCAGAACCCGAGAGATCTCATTGACTAAATCTTCTAACCTGAATGGCTTCAAAACCCGCCCCTTAAACCCATAATCGTGATACTTAGCCATGATCGGATCCGTTGAGTAACCACTGGCGGCAATTATTTTGGCATGGGGATCGATCTTCAGAATTTCTTCAACCGCTTCTTTTCCACCCATACCGCCAGGAATTGTCAGATCCATAATCACCAGATCATAAGGATTTTCGCTATCTTTTGCCGCTAGATATTTATCCCGGGCCAACCCACCCTCATCAGCGGTATCAACACGATAACCACTTATAACTAGCATTTCCTTCAACAGTTTCCGAACCATCTCCTCATCATCCACCACCAAAATATTCCCACCACCTTCAGAGGGGTTTATAACATTTGTGGAAACATGATCAATGGTAGCACTGTGAGACGTTTTTTCCGCCGGTAAAAAGATCGTAAAAGTTGACCCCTTACCCAGCTCCGACACCACAGCAATCTGACCTTTATGTTTTTCAATAATACTGCGAACCGTTGCTAATCCCAGGCCACTTCCGGCCTGCTTGCTGCTGAAATAGGGATCGAATATTTTATCCAGAATATCTGCAGACATCCCAATCCCATCATCGCACACCATGAATTTGACATAATCACCAGGCAGCATGTTCAAAGTTGCATCTGCAGGGACCGATATATTTTCGGCTGAAACACGCAAGGTTCCCCCCGTCGGCATCGCTTGTTTGGCATTAATAGTCAGGTTCGCAAACACTTGGCCAAACTGTCCTTTGTCTGCCTTGACCGGCCATAGATTCTCAGGAAAATCAATTTCGAACCCGATCTGGCTGCCACTTAAATTGAACCGAACTACAGCATCAATCACCTGCTCAGCACTAACCGCCTCCAACAGCGGATCTCCCCCTTTCGCAAAAGTCAGCAATTGTTTTGTCAGATTGGTTGCCCTTTCCAGGGCCTGATGAGCTACATGCAAGTAGGTATAAGCAGCATGATCTTCAGGTATTTTTCTTTTTGCCAATTCGATATTTCCAAACACTCCAGCAAGAATATTATTAAAATCATGAGCAATTCCACCGGCCAGCAATCCCACTGATTCGAGCTTTCTAGCGTTGAATAGCTCTTCCTCCGTCTTCAGTCTTTCTGTTTCATCACGAAATACAACAACTTGCCCACGAACCACACCTTTGATTGCGCAAAGTGGGGCATTAGCCGCTGAAATCTGATACTCGCGACCATCCTTTGCAATTAACAAAGCTCTTTGTGCGGACGCAAAAAAAGATGCGGTAAACTGTTCCTCAGACTGAAGACAAAAAACCTCATCTAAAAGGCGACCGCTAGCATCAGACTGTGTCCAGCCAGTCAAACTTTCCGCGACATGGTTCATTAGCTCGACACGCCCCTCGGTATCAGTAGTGATGACTCCATCAACAATCGAATATAACGTCACCAATAATTGTTCCCGCTCATCCACCAATGCTTTTTCTGCAATATCTTTATCATTCAGCATCTGGTTGGCATATTCTGCCAGTTGATCCAACTCGACAAATTTCAATAAATCCCGATTGATTGCCTCAGATGAATAAGCTGCACGGCTGAAAAAATTAGCAAACAAGTGAAAATCGTTCTTAAGCTTCCGGCTCAACCAATTCCATAATAGAATAAAGCTCAAAATAGTTGCGCTAACAACAAGAACAAACAGCCAGACATTTGACCATATTTCACTATTCAAATCAGTTTGCATCTTGAAAATTTTTTCTTCGACATCATCCAGATACACTCCAGCACCAACAATAAAACGACCATCTTCTGACAATTTAAAAAAACTGGTTTTGGGGCTAGGCTCAATATTGTCGAATTTTTTATACCAGTAATCGACATAACATTCCCCATGTTCACGCAGCCCCTTTAAAAATTCCTGACGGAACATCTTCCCTTTGGCATCCTTAACAGTATCGGAGACATATTTTCCAATCAGCTCGGGACGATTAGGATTGGCATACATAATGGCAAACTTGTCCCCACCCCGGATATCCAATAGATCCAGAATAAAAACATAGCCCAGCAGGTTCGAGCCAAACCGATGATTCTCTATATATTGGGAGATAATCTTTTGCATTGAATTTTCGATAGCATCAAGATAAAGCCCGGTGCCAATAAAACAGTCCAACGGCTTAAAGAGTTTTACAAATGAACTCTTTAAGAAATCACCTTTCTCCCTGCCAGGCTTTCTCCAGTGATAGTAACTGAAACCTTCACCGTCCCGAATAGCAATATTGACCAGATCCTGAACAGGAAACTTTCCCCGTGTATCTTGAACACCCAATATATTTGTGCCCTCAGTTTCGGGATTATCAGCCATCAGATGAGAAATCCCATCCAGCCCGGTAATAAAAAAATATCCGCGCCCCTGATCAAAGCGGATCGGTCGAATGGCATCGATCACTAACTGGCGGATTTCAGCAATGCTTTTGCTCGATTTATATTGCTGATAGAGATTATCGGCAATCGCATAAGCCTCATTGACTCGATTTTTAATTCTATCCTGCTCCAACTGAAGAACTTGTTTCGTTTCGAAGTTAATCAGCTTGACGACGCGGTTAACTTCAAAATTAGTCAACTGACGTTGTTCCTTTGTATAATCCTCGCGAACCTTTTCAGCACGGATATTTGCATCACGGTAGCTTCTGGATACATGCAGAGCGATAAGTATTCCGGCTAAAGTTACGAGAAACAAAATTCCCCACCAGCGGATCGATTTTATAAAACTAATTTTATTTTTCATCACCACCCCATTATTAGCGCTCTTAGCTTTGTGCACAGATAAATCCTCATAAACAACAAAACTGCCTCATTTTTAAGGCGAACTACGATTTTAATCAAGCTTTCTAACTTCTCTGCTATGACTGCACCGAAAAAAAAAGACCCCGTCAAGGAGGAGGTCCTGACGGGGCAAATCACGTGGGGGAAAGAGTCTCACGCAAAAACTGTTTGTGCCATTTGCTATGGTTTTTTATTCTTCAGTGCCGCAGCCAGAAGTTCGATAGTGTGTTGGGCTCGAACCGGGACGTCAGCCTTTTCCAGACCACCGCGAATCTGCATCATACAACCAGGGCAATCCATCGCCACGCAGGTGGCACCTGAAGCTTTAATATCAGCGACTTTATCCTGCAGGATATTTTTCGAAATATCGGGGTGGCTGGTCAATGAGTACGAACCGCCAAAACCACAGCAACGATCAGCATGAGCCATTTCCACAAGTTCATGGCCCGATTTTTCAATCAACTGGCGCGGTTCCTGCCAAACCCCAACTCCTCGCTTGAGATGGCAGGAATCGTGGTAAGTGATTTTTTCACTTTGTGCCAGATCAGCGAATAATTCAGCACCATCCAATTGATTCAGCACGAAGCTGGCTGCATCAATGGTGATTCTAGACAGTTGTTCCGCACGTTCCGCCCAAGCTGGATTATCTTTCAGGTATTCGACAAAATGTTGCTTCAGCGCCATTGCGCAAGTCGGGCAGGTGGTGAGAACATAATCGGGGTTATCAGCCAACATTGCATCAATGTTCTGCTTGGCCAATTCAACGGCGGTTTCTTTTTCGCCAGAATAGCTTGCTGGAATACCACAACAATTCTGCTCCTTGGGATAGAATACTTCTACATCCAGGGCATTCATCACTTGAATCAAGTCCAGCCCCAACTCCGGATAGAGAAAATCATTGGCGCAGCCACCAAACAAGGCAACCCGATAGCGCGGTTTCTCGACTTTTTGCGGCTGCTGATGGAAACAATCGCGCAAGGCTTTATCAGCAATTGCAGGTAACGTCCGCCAATCGGTCAGTGGGGAGAAAAATAAGGGCAAATGACGAATCGTCCGCTCACCGCGAGTGACTGGTTTCTGCAACTTGCTGGCAGCCCGGACCATTGTGTGGAACAATTTACGGTTCTGCATGATCTTGCGGAAAACCAGGGCTTTTCCTGCGCCGATTCCCTCTTCATCCCCCACAGTTTCACGTAGATGGAGAATGATTTCTTCCAGGTCGATATTGCTTGGGCAGACAGCAACGCACGATCGACACCCGATACACGCCCTTACCAGTTCAGCTGCATTATCCAAACCGTGATAAAAAGCGGTCAAAATAATACCAATAGCACCAATATAGACATGACCGAAAACATGTCCACCTACCGTCTGATAGACCGGGCAGACATTAGCGCAGGCACCACAACGGATACAGTTGAGCGCATCCTGACATTGAGGGGATTCGGCCAACGCGCTACGCCCATTATCCAGCAGGACAATATGCAACTCTTTCTCTTCGCCGGCACAAGGGACTGCACCCCGAATCCAGGTGACATAAGATGTCAACAATTGGCCAGTGGCATTTTTGGGCAGAATCTGGATAATTCGAGCCGCATCTTCCAGAGTTGGAACCAACTTTTCTATCCCGACCAAAGCAACATGAACTTTCGGCATAGTCGAGGCAAGCCGGGCGTTTCCTTCGTTGGTGACTAAAGCAATCCCGCCGGTTTCTGCAATAGCAATATTTGCCCCGGTAATGCCAATATCAGCGTCCAGGTAACTCTGACGTAATTGATTGCGGGCAACTTCAACAAGATGCTCAATTTCAGCCGGTTCCTGATTGCCAGTTTCCTTGCTGAACAACTCAGCTATTTCTTCCTTGAACATATGGATTGCCGGCATCACCATATGGCTAGGCCTCTGCCCCGCCAGCTGCACAATCCACTCACCCAAATCAGTTTCCAATGCTTGGATTCCAGCTTTCTCTAATGCTGCGCTCAGGTGGGTCTCTTCGCTGACCATACTTTTGCTTTTGACCGCCAGCTTAGACCCTTTACTCTTTGCTAGCTCCGCAATGTAACGATTGGCATCTTCAGCAGTTTTAGCCTGATAAACAATCGTTCCTGCAGCTTCGGCATTAACAATAAATTGTTGAAGCAATTCAGTATGATTTTCCCGCACCCCGGTTTTCATCGCTGCAATATTGCTGCGCAACGCCTCAAAATCGTACCCGGTAAACGCCTTCTCTCGCGAGATCAGAAATGCATCACCAAATTGATGAAGAGCTTCCTGCAATTTTGGAGTTGCCAGAGCCTGATCAATCCGTTTACGGTAATCTTTACTGCGCTGTTTATTTATCACGCTATCAACTCCTTTCTAAAAACCATGATAGCCACCAAGACACCAAGGACGCCAAGAAACCATTTTAACGGAGAGCTGCTGAGATCGCAGAGAAAGACTTTTTTGTTTTTGGGTTTAAACCTTAAAAAAGATTTTCTCCCCACCTCTCCGCCTCTTTCGTTGAAAGTTATCTTGACCCTCTCGGTGCTCTTGGTGGCTATTTGTTGTTTCACATTTCCAGAAAATTATCTGACAGACCAGGTACCAGCAGGATGAATAATTCTTTCGGCCCATGGACACCGATAGTTAAAACCCGTTCAATATCGGCAGTTCGGCTCGGCCCGGTCACGTAAGCAATATAATTGCGGGGATCACGCTGATGCAGTTGCCGCAGCGGCTTCACCGCTTCCAGCCCGTCGGCAACAACCTTTTGTGGGTCGAGTAGCGCAAACTGTTTTGGCGGCAGAGTCGTTGCCAGTCGGATATCCTCAGAAGTACTTTCAAGCACCAGCGTTCCAGTATCAGCGATGGCAAAATTCACACCGGTAATACCCGCCTCTGCCTGTGCTGCAATAGCGCGAAAATTGTCGGAGGCAACAGCAACTCCGGCATTCTTCAATGCTGCTTTCAATTTAAAACGACTTCCCGAAGAAAAGGATGGAACCAGCAAAGAACCCTCTATCTTTTTGGCAATAAAATCGGCGGCAGCTGCAACAGAATCGAACGCAACCACCTCTGCGCCGACATTTTGAGCAACCACGGTAAACTTCTCGATTAATTGATTAGTCGTCACAACACCCTCCACTTAAATTGGTCTTACCACTTAACCTAATTGTTAAACAGCGTTTGTGTCAAGAATAAAAACACTGCTTCCTTTCTTAACAAAACATTCATGACGAGGAATATCTAAATTTCACATTCTGGTACACGAACAAACATCTTATTTTATTTTCCACTTGATGCTGACCAGATGAAAACTTCACTTTGCTCTATCAATAGAACAAACTAACAACTTTGATTCAACTAAGAATCAGTTGAATCAAAGTTGAATCGATCACGATCAGTAAATAGGTTAGACAGTTATGAATAAATATCCTCTATTGACTCATTGCTGAATCCAACAACACCAACAATAATATAAACATTTTCTAGAGGAAAAAAAGATGAAAGAGGTTTTTGTCGTCACAGCATTACGCACCCCATTCGGCTCCTTCGGTGGTTCCCTGGCAGAGATCCCTGCCCAGGAGCTAGCTGGACAAGTTATTCGAGCAATCATGCACCAACCAGACAGGTTTGAGTAGCAACCGAAATACAATATAAGCACCTAGACAATAAAGCTTTATTTCACTTGACATTGAATAACCGCCAGAATAGCCTGCCCACATACTGGTAATACCATTTAACTGACAGACAAGTATTTCCAAAGAAATAACATAGCCGCTATCACCGGTGAATCTGGATTTCAACCCACTCTGGATTGCTATGATATTTCTTATTAACCTGCAAACTTTTTTTATGACACATCGTTCGAAGATTCGCTATTCTATGTCAAAGGAGTTGCACCACCTGAATATGGCATGGATAGTTTTTATCGGGGAATCATTCCCTTCGTCACAATTCAGGCTATTGCCCTGGCGGCATTAGTCGCCTTTCCACAGATCATCACTTATTTGCCTGACGTGTTCTTTGGTCGTTAGGCATCCAGAAAGGAAACAAACAGATGCTTCCAAAAATTAAGACGATTCTCTACGCAACTGGAATGGGTGCTGGTGCCCCGCATGTTTTCCGCTACGCCCTGACGATGGCCAAGCAACACGACGCCCAGATCGTCGCCGTCTCGGCCATTGAGACCTTGTCTGAGTTTGCCCAAAGTCTCGTCGCACCATACATCCCACCTGAGCAACGGGAAAAAATACATAATGAGGCGCACCAGGACTCCAAGGAGAAGCTCCAGGAACGGATCAGCCAACTTTGCGAAAAAGAATGCAAACAGGATCAGCAGTGCATACAACGTCTCATTGATATTCGCATCGAAGATGGTGCACCGGCCCTGACCATCCTGAAGGTTGCTGAAGAAATTAATCCTGATCTGATCATCATGGGTTCACACCGGCACACAGCCCTCGGGGATGCGATACTCGGGACAACAACCCGCAAAGTGCTACATAGCGCCACGATACCTGTATTAGTCGTGCGCATTCCGGACGGGTTTCACGAAGAGGGTTTTTAGAAAGGAGCTCAGAAAGTTCCGGCCAAAGTCAGTCTACACCATGGAAGGCAACGATGAGTTCTAAAGCTGTTATTCAGCAGCTCATTGATAAAACAGGCAAAGAAAACGTTATCACTGAAGCCGAAGATCTCATGGTCCTCGGTTATGATGCCACCCTTGGCCTTTATCACCTTCCGGACATCGTCGTTTATCCTACAAAGACAGAAGCTGTTCAAGCTGCTATGCAGATTGCTCGCGATGAAGGGCCGCCAATCACCCCCCCGTGGTAGTGGTAGCGGCTTATCCGGGGGCAGCATTCTGGCTAAAGGGGGAATGGTTCTCTACCTCAACCGGATGAATAAATTCCTGCAAATTGATGAAGAGAATCTGACCGTTACGGCGGAAGCGGGTGTCATCACCATAGATCTGGCCAACGCTGTCGCAGCAAAAGGTCTCTTTTATCCGCCCGATCCGGCTTCACAGAAATTTTCTACTATTGGCCGCAATGTGATGGAAGACGCAGGGGGGCTACGTTGTTTAAAGTTCGGAGTCACTGGTGATTACGTGATGGTGCTGAAATGCGTTCTCCCCGATGGAAATATCATCACCACCGGCGGTAAAAGTGTCAAAGATGTTGCTGGCTATTCGTTCAA
>JASJGU010000280.1:0-3859 GCA_033791385.1 Desulfuromusa sp. | reverse complement strand
TTCTGCGTGAACAAATGATCGCTTACCTTCAAAGTGATATTTTTAAAAAAGCCCGGCTGGATTTCGTCGTTGAACGTAAAAACGAACTTGAGGGAGAAGGACTCTTCTATCGATTCTCGCAACTGGCACGAAAAAAAATCTTTTTTGCCGTTGCGATGACAATGGTCTCATTTGTTTCCCAGGAAACCAGGGACAAAAGCCTGGGCTTTCTCCTCCCTGATACAAAAATCGAAGACACAAGAATCCCATTTGCAACCGTCGCACTTGATCTGATCAGCGGCAAAGAAATGGTCCTCAAAAGCGGTTCAATGTTAGAAGCAATTGCAGCGACCTGCGCCCTGCCGGGGATTCTACCGCCTGTTGAATATAACGGCATGAAGCTGGTTGATGGAGGGTGGGTCAATGCAATCCCGGTCGGCCCGGCAAAAGAACTGGGTGCAGATATCGTCATTGCAGTCGATGTTGGTTCTGATTTCAGCCAAAATGAACAGTTCGACAGCGGCTTGGATATTGTACTCAGGGCAGATATGGCAACACGTAATGCCCTGTCTAATCTGCAATTAAAGCAGGCCAATATGGTTATTTGTCCTGCGGTTGGCATCAATCATTGGGCAGACTTCAGCCGTGCTGACGAGATCATTGCTAAAGGACGGGATGCAACCTTGAAAAGAATGCCAGAAATAAAAAAAATGCTAAAAAAAATAGGATAATAAATATCAATATTTAACAGCCAACCCCAATCAGTAAAGTTCTAAGGAGAATAGTAGAATGATTAACGCCAACGATCTGCGTCGAGGGATTGTCTTTCAACTCGACTCGGCACCTTGTATTGTTATTGACGTCAGCTTTCAATCCCCGACGGCACGCGGTGGCACCACTCTGGTCAAGACCAAATACCGTAATCTGATCACCGGACAGGTTTTAAATAGTTCTTTCAAATCGGGAGACCGAATGGATCAAGCCGATTTTGCCCGCCGCAAGGGACAATTTCTCTACGCCTCTGATGATCAGGGCGTATTCATGGACTCGGAAAATTACGAGCAATACGAAATCAGTGGCGACCTTTATGATGAGATAAAGGGCTACCTGTTGGAAAATGGCGAAGTCACTCTTGGCGTGTTCAATGATCAGGTCGTCACCCTTGAGGTCCCGCAAACTGTTGAATTAACCGTGACTGAAACCGCACCGGCGATCAAAAATGCGACTGCAACGGCACAAACTAAGGAGGCGGTTCTGGAAACAGGAATCACCGTCCAGGTACCTGGCTATCTGGAATCAGGAGAAAAAATTAAAATCGACACGCGCGATGGTCGCTTTGTGTCCCGAGCTTAATAAGTTGGATTAAATAGACCAATGATCGACATTGAACAAATCAGAAACCGGCTATCAGATCACCAACCACAACCATTGCAACAGCAGTCCGACCGATATGCAGCCGTCGCCATGCTGTTGCGAAAGAACCAGCAGAGAACTGAAGTTCTGTTCATCCGCCGAGCTGAGCATGACAAGGATCCATGGTCTGGAGATTTAGGTTTCCCTGGTGGGCAAATTGAGGATTTTGATCCCAACCCGCGTGCAGCTGCTGAACGGGAAACCTGGGAAGAGGTCGGTTTTTGTCTGAAAGATGAAAACTATCTTGGGCAGAGTGATGATCTTGCTGGAGCCTATCTATCAGTGCATATTTCCTGTTTTGTCTATCAGGTTGACATGCATACGCCATTCAAACTCAATGGTGAAGTTGTCGATCTATTCTGGGTGCCAATCCACACCCTGCTGGATCCGCAACGCAACCAACAGCTCACATTTTTCTATCGTGGGAAAGATCGAAAACATCCAGGAATAAAACTCAGCGAATGGAGTGACCGCCCTCTTTGGGGAATCACTTACCGTCTGTTGGATAATTTTCTTAATCTGTTTGATCTCTCTTTCACTTATCCGGAACGACGTTAAAATCGATGGTTATCCATCAGGCTTACTGTATTGTCCGTGGAAAAAAACAAGCGTCGCTTAGGAGAACAAAATGAAACGAACCACCCGTCTGGTCAGCTTTGATTCCTTCTATCAAGATGAAGGAGTAG
Organism: Desulfuromusa sp.; assembly: GCA_033791385.1. Lineage (GTDB taxonomy): Bacteria > Desulfobacterota > Desulfuromonadia > Desulfuromonadales > Geopsychrobacteraceae > Desulfuromusa. The sequence goes on along the minus strand of JASJGU010000280.1, from coordinate 1,781 downwards.
ACCAACTGAAAACAATTAATCCCCCCATCTTTCGGGGTTCAACTGTCCTGTTTAAAAATTTTGAAGACCTGACCCTGGCAAATACCGGTCAATACGGTGGTATCACTTATGGAACAGATCGATTGCCAACACAAAGAGCTTTTGAAGAAGCGGTCAGAGAGCTTGAAGGCGGAGCGGTGACACGCGCTTTTCCGTCGGGTATCAGTGCGATCATCAATACATTGCTAGCGTTTACCAGTAGCGGTGATCATATTTTGCTCTGCGATAATGCCTATGGCCCGACAGCCCGCTTTTGCAACGAAGTGCTGTCCAGATATAATATCCAGACAACGGTTATCCCCTCAGACTCTGGTCAAGAGATCGAGAACTACTTCCAAGACAACACAAAACTGATTTTCCTGGAATCGCCCGGTTCTAATACGTTTGAAATACAGGATATCCCGGCCATCACCACCCTGGCAAAAAAGCGGGGGATTGTGACTGTTCTTGATAACACCTGGGCAACTCCTTTGTATCTGGATGCTCTTTCACTAGGAATTGATGTCTCGATTCAATCAGCAACAAAATATCTAACCGGGCATTCCGATATTTTGATGGGAACAGTGACCACCAATGAAAAGTATGCTGCTATGCTGAAACAATTTTACCGCGTCACCGAAACATATACGCCGGAAGAGGATTGTTATACAGCTCTTCGCGGATTGAGAACCCTACCGCTGCGATTACGGCAACATGAGCAATCCGCCCTTGAAATTGCTCGCTGGCTGGAATCACTGTCCATCATCGATCAAGTAATCCATCCGGCACTACCAAGCCACCCGCAGCATCACCTCTGGCAAAGAGATTTTACCGGTTCGTCCGGCCTGTTTGCTTTTGCTTTTAAAGAGGAGTATGCGCAGAAAAAACTGGCGGCATTCGTCAATTCACTGCAGTTATTTGGCATTGGATATAGCTGGGGAGGCTTCAAAAGCCTGATCACTGCCGGGAAGTACAAGCGCTCCCAAGAATCTAAATATGCCGGGAAAACAATTTTTCGGCTGAATATTGGGCTCGAAGAACCTGAAGATCTGATGAAAGACCTTGAGTCGGGCTTCGACTTATTGAAATAATCGAGACAAGGAGCGGCTATTTATGAGTAGTTCTATCCAGACAATACCGCTTCTCAATCTGGCATTAGCCTTCGTTCCAGTGATCGTGGTTATTGTCATTATCGGAAAATGGCAACTGGGTTACAAAAGTTCGATCTATGCCGTGTGCCGAATGCTTCTCCAGCTGCTTCTAATCGGTTATTTTCTCACCTATATTTTTAAAACTGAAAGCGCCCTGATTGTCGTAGCCGTTCTTGCAATAATGCTTTTTTCAGCAAGTTGGATTGCCTTACGTACCATGTCAATCCCGCGTAAAGCCCTCTATCTTAAATCATTTCTTGCCATTTTTATCGGTGGCGGAAGTATCCTAATACTTATGTCCCAGGCGGTTCTCAGCTTAGTCCCCTGGTACCTGCCAAGCTACCTCGTTCCCCTTGCCGGAATGATTTTTGCCAATTCAATGAACAGCATCAGTCTGGCTGGAGAGCGGCTGGAAGCAGAAATCAGCCGAAGTATTCCGTATGAAAAAGCCCGCAGCATAGCCCTTCAAGCCTCTCTCATTCCAATAACCAACTCTTTGCTCGCCGTTGGCTTGGTTTCCCTGCCGGGGATGATGACCGGGCAGATCCTTTCTGGAGTCTCACCGCTGATTGCTGCCAGATATCAGATCATGGTAATGTGTATGATATTCGG
>JASJGU010000279.1:0-23518 GCA_033791385.1 Desulfuromusa sp. | reverse complement strand
GGGACAAATGCACTGATCCATGCATAGTCGGAGAACACGCACTGAACAATGCCCAGCTGAGCCAGTTCGTTGATGTCGCCAGTTGCGCCTAGGGTGCCGTAAGGGTAGACAGTAAAATCGATTTTGCCATCTGACCACGTGCGCATATGGTCGGAGAAATTGTTGGCCCAAACAGTCATAAAATCACCTTCAATTTCTTCTGAAGCGATTTTTGCTTGGACCGCGGGACCGGTGTAGGCACCGGCAAAAGCGATACCGGACGAAAGGATCATCGCCGCCATTAAGAGTACCAGTAACTTTTTCAAATTTTCCTCCTTCTTGGGGTTGTTGGCCTGTTAGTTGGCCGGTTTATGGACTTCGTCTGCTGTCAATCTTGTTTCTGTTTCACGTTTAGTGATGAAGGACAGCGTTTCTGCGTGTTTAAAAAAGTTCAGAGCTCCGAGCACGTGCATTGCTACTCCCTGTTTCATGGTCGGTTCGTCAATGTTGAAACAGTTGTTGTGATGGGCGTAATCGGAACCGGCTTCGGGGTTGGCTGTACCGAGAAAAATGAACACACCGGGAACCCGATTAGTGAACTCGGAGAAATCTTCACTGGCCAGCGAACGATTCATTTCAATCGCTCTGGTGGAAGGGAAAACCATCTGCGCTGTCTGATAGGCGAGATTGCTCATCTCTTCATTGTTGATCAGTGGAATATTCTCATGTTCGATCGCAATTTCGCATTCGCAACGGTGGGTGGCACAGATGCCGCGGACAATGCGGATAAATCGCTCCGTCGGTTGTTCTTCACTCTCCGGACCCCCTTTGTAGAGGAAGCGGATGGTGCCTTCGAGTTCGATCTCGTCGGGGATGATGGTCGCTTTGGTGCCGCCCGAGATCTTACCGAACATGATCACGGTTGCATTAAGATTGCTGATCTCTCTGGTTTGCAACATCTGTACGGATTGGATAACATTGGCTGCACAGAGAACTGGATCGATTGAATTTTCCGGCGCTCCGGTATGCCCCCCTTTACCGATAACCCGGATTTTGAACACGTCCAGTCCGGACATGACCGGGCCAGATGTAATGCCGATTTTGCCTGATTCCATGAAGGACCAGATATGCTGTCCCATGACGGCATCAACCCGGGGCGATTCGAGAACTCCATCGTTGATCATGTGGATGGCGCCGGCAACCTCTTCGTTCGGTTGAAAGAGTAGCTTGATGGTCCCTTTGATCTGGTCTCTTTTCTCTATCAGTATCTTGGCTGCGATCAGGAGCATGGCGACATGGGCGTCATGCCCGCAGGCATGCATCACTCCAGGATTACGCGATTTGTACGTAACGTCGTTTTCTTCTTCTATCGGTAACGCGTCCATGTCGGCGCGCAGCATCAGAACCGGTCCGGGTTGGCTCCCCTCGATCAGAGCGACAACGCCAGTTTTGGTCATGCGCTGGGGCTCAAGACCCAGTTTACGTAAGTACTCTTCGATGATGCCGGCCGTGCGCTGTTCCTCAAAACCGAGCTCGGGATACATGTGTAAATCACGGCGTATGGCGACCAGTTCGTCGTAGAGTTCTTCAATTTTTTTAAGTATGTCTTGCATTGACCTTCTCTGCTTAAAAAGAATCCGGGAACGATTTTTTAACCAACGCTGAGTGGACGAAGTCGATCATAGTTAGAAAATCGAAAACAGGCAAGCCGGTTGCCTGTTGTACGGACCGGCCATAAACCGGGAGTAGGCTGCACTCAAGAAGTAACGCGCCGACACTTTGGTCCTGGGTCAACTGCAGCGCCGCGTGAACCACCTCTTCGCGGATGCGATCGCTGTCGAGGGTTCCCACCTCTTCTATGGCAGCTTCGCAAAAGTAGCGCGTTGTTTCAAGCCCCTGGATCACCAGGTTGTCTGGCTCTGCGTAGCCGACAGCTGCAAACAGGGAGGGAGTCAGGGCCACTGCGTTGGCTGTGACGACACCAATTTTCTGGTCGTTACGCAGAATTTGGTTGATAAACGAAAGCTGGGTCAGACTGCTGAGAAAAACCGGAATGTTGACGGCGGCTTTTACTTCCTGTTGGAAGAGGGCCATAAATCCGCAATCGCCCGTAATCGCTTTGACTCCTTCTCGTTCAAGCTCTTGTGCCGCGGCGATCATGGCATCGACAAAACCATAATCGTGGGCAAAAATTGCCTTAGCTGTCAGCTTTTCTACCCGCTTGTAACGGACTGGGTAGTTATAACTTTTGGCATTGGCGACATCCCCTTGAATAAAGGGCACTTCCGTATCCAGTAACAGAATCCCAATGTCCTCCCCGTAGGAGGTCTGATTTTTGTTGGCTTGAAAAAGCATAATATCGTTCTATCCCTGAGTTGAAAGCTGAAAAAGGGGAAGCACGATTAAGTGCTCCCCCTTTTTCAAGATCAGATGACGTCGCGTTGCAACAGAGTCTCAGCAATTTGTACTGCATTCAATGCCGCACCTTTGCGGATGTTGTTGGAAACAACCCACATGTTCAGGGCATTGTCCCGGGTATTGTCCTCGCGGATCCGACCGACCATGGTCATATCTTCGTTGTCCGATTCGCAGGGGACTGGGTATTTGATCTCGGCCGGATCGTCGACCACCAGCAGGCCTTCCGCATTGCCGAACAGTTCACGTGCCTTGTCGGCACTGATCTTCTTTTCGGTCTCGACATTCATCGATTCTGAGTGCCCATAGATCACGGGGATACGGACGCAGGTTGCGGTGACGGCGATAGAGTCATCCTTCATGATCTTTTTGGTTTCATTGACCATCTTGTTTTCTTCTTTGGTGTAGCCGCCTTCCTGGAATACGTCGATATGTGGCAGGCAGTTCATCGCGATCTGTTTGCCGTAGGCCCGAGCCGTCTGAACCTTGCCGGTCTTGACATATTCCTTGATTTCGAGATCCAGACCGTCAAGAGCGGCCTTGCCGGATCCGGAAACGGCTTGGTAGGTTGAGACGATCACCCGCTTGACTTTGGCGTAGTCATGTAGTGGCTTCAGGGTAACAACCATTTGAATGGTTGAGCAGTTCGGGTTAGCGATGATCCCTTTATGCCAGTCGACATCTTCTGGGTTCACCTCAGGGACAACCAACGGGCAATCGGGGTCCATCCGCCAGACTGAGCTGTTGTCGATAACAATTGCCCCTTGCTTAACAGCTTTAGGCGTTAGTGCCAGGCTTGCATCACCACCTGCTGAGAAAATTGCGATGTCGATATCTTTAAAGTTTTCATAGTTTGCAGTTTTGATTGTATAAGGTTTCCCATCGAACTCGACGGTTTTACCTTCGTGGGCAGAAATGTCAAGAGGGCGGAACTCGGCAATGGGGAATTTACGCCGCTCCAGGGTGGCCATCATTTCACGACCAACAACGCCCATTGCTCCTACTACTGCTATATTGTAACTGTCTTTTTTAGCCATACGATCTCTCCTGTAAATACTGATCAACTGACCTCTGTGAGCGATTCCTGCGAATTGCTCACAGAGGTCAAGTTTAATGTGTTAATGGATTAAGAAAGTTTGCCATCTTCGATATCTTTGATAACACCGGCAATAATTTCAATACCCTTCATGGCCAGATCTTCAGTGATGATCAATGGTGGCAGCAGACGGGCAACGTTACCGTGATGACCACCAACTTCGATCATGACGCCGCGCTGGTGAGCATGCTTACGGATCAGTTTAGCGAAGTCACCTGCAGGCTCTCGAGTCTCTTTGTCCTTGACCATTTCGATAGCGAGCATCATGCCAATACCACGAACTTCGCCAACGATTGGTGATGTTTTTTCCAGCTCGGCAAGCTTGACCATGCACTTTTCGCCCAGACCAGCAGAATGCTCCAGAACGTCATTGTCCTGAATCCACTCGAGAGCGGCGCTACCTGCAGCAAAGGCGATCATGTTGCCACGGAAAGTACCAATGGTCAGACCGGCTGGCCAGGTGTTCAGCTCTTCGCGGTAAGCAATGGCAGAAATTGGAAAGCCGATACCACCAAGAGCTTTACTCATGGTGACGATATCAGGAACGATATCAGCATGTTCGAAAGCAAACATTTTGCCAGTACGGCCAATACCAGACTGAATTTCGTCACAGATCATGATGATGTCATGCTTGGTACAGATCTCGCGAACACGCTGGAGGAAGATTGGAGCTGGAATAATAGTTCCACCTTCACCTTGAACAGACTCCAGAATAACAGCAGCTGGCTTCAGGTAGCCTGAGTGTGAATCGGAAAGAACACGTTCCAGGTTTTCAGCAGCTTGAATTTGAACATTTTCATCTGGGCAGCCGAAGGGATTACGGTACACATAAGGGTATGGGAGAAACTGTACACCCGGAGCTTGAAAACCGAGACCTTGGCGGTGATGGGCGTCGCAGGTCATGGCCAGAGCCATACCGGTCATTCCGTGGTAAGCACCTTCAAAGGCGATAATGCCGTGACGGCCAGTGTTGTACTTTGCCAGTTTGATCGCTTGTTCAACAGCGTCAGAACCTGTTGGGCCGCCGAAAAATACGCGGGTCAGCTCTTTTGGTAGAACTTTTTTTAGAGAAGTGACCATCTTCTGGCGGATTGGTGAAGGAATATCGAGAGTATGGGTAATGTCTTCGATTGCTTCATGTGCCGCTTTCAAAATATCTGGGTGGCCGTGACCCAGAGCCATAACACCAGCACCTGAGAACATGTCGATATAAATGTTGCCATCGACGTCTTCAATGGTCGCGCCGTGGCCTTTGGCCATCGCCATTGGCATTCCCTTGGCGTAGGAGACGGCGGAACTTTCATTAGCAGCCTGGAACTCAAGAATTTTCTGGGATTTTGGTCCGGGAGGAGCGATTTTGATTTGGGGTGCGTTTACATGGGATAGTTTTGCAAAAAGTTTGTCCTGTTTCATTGCTTACCTCATAAAATGTATTTTGGGTAGAGACGTAAGAATTTCAGCCCTATTTGCTTGAGCCAAACATTCGCGATATGGTCCGTGCTGTGGCCAGCAGCTCCGGTATGTGTTCATTTATTTCGGTTTCAGACAGTCGTGCCGCTGGACCAGAAATGGCGATAGTTGAGATGATCTTTTGCTCAAAGTTGAAAATCGGTGCGGCAACGCTCAGAATATCATCGCTGAATTCGAACATGTCCTGGGCATACCCCTGTTGTTTGACCTCGTCCGCGAGGTGGTACAGTTTATCTTTGTCGATGATTGTGTTGCGCGCCAGCTTGTTGAGCGTAATCTTGTCAATATATTCTCGCCTCACCGCGGGCGACATCTGGGCCAAAAAGAGCTTGCCTGACGCGCAGGTGTGGATCGGGTAGGAGAAGGTCATGTCAGGGTTCAAGGTCAGTTGATGGGCCGACCTGACATCGTCGATTGCGAAAACCATCTCCTCGACGAGAACGCAGAGATAGACATTTTCACCGGCCTTGCGCATGAGTTCGATCATGTGCGGCTTGGCCGTGTTGCGTAAGTTCTTGCTGAGCGGTATCGTACGTCCCAATTTCAGGAGCTTGAAGGTCAGGCTGAATCCTTCTGCTGTTTTGACGACATAGCCGATTTGTACCAGGGTTGCGAGCAGGCGGTGAACGTTGGTTCGGTTCAGCCCAAGCGCTCTGACTATTTGTGAAGGTTGAACCGGCTGGTTGCCACCAACGTATTCAAGAACCTGGAAAGCTTTCATGACAGTTGTCGATAGCTTGTAGCTCCCGGTTTTATTATTTGAACATTCGTTTAAATAGTGTGACATGTGGGGGATGTTATGCAAACGAAAAACTATTGTCAACATAAATATTCACGAACAAAATTGATTCGTCAGAGGTGAGTTTTGTGGCTATAACGTAAAAATACCTGCATTGATAAAAGGGCAGGTTTTTGAGGCGATTTATTGCAATTGAATGTTGTTATTTTGCGGTGCTGATGGGATCAGCAATAAGGTGTTGATATTTGTTGAAAGCCTTTGAGTTATCTCTTTACGGAAAGGCGGCCGAGGCCATGTTTTGCTCACTGCCGAAATGGTGTGAAATCTCGCTGGTGGCATCAAGCAGAGTAGGCAGATATCCTGACAGCTCACTTTCAGAGAGTCGTCGGGCTGGGGCGGAGATGCCAAGCGTGGCAATGATACGGTACTCGTAATTATATATCGGTGCTGCAATACTTAACACCTCGTTACTGAATTCGTAGATGTCTTTGGCATAGCCGAGTCGTCCTGCCTCCTCAGCAGCCTTCATCAGCTGGGTTTTGTCGGTAATAGTGTTGCGCGCATGTTTGGTCAGTGTCAGCGAGTCGATATACTTCTGTCTTTCACTTGGTGACATCTGTGAGATGAAAAGCTTGCCCGAAGCACAGGCATGGACAGGGTCTGAGTGGGCCATATCTTTGTTCAGGGTGAGCGCCTGTGTCGATTTGACGTCATCGATGGCAAAAACTTTATCTTCGACTAAAACAGTTAAGTAAATGTTTTCGTTGACTTTGTTGTTGAGTTCGATCATGTAGGGCTTGGCCGTATTTCGCAAGTCTTTACTCAACGGGATCGAACGTCCCAAGCTCAGAAGTTTGAAGGTTAAGCTGAATCCTTCCGCTGTTTTGACGACATAGCCGATTTGTATCAGAGTTGCGAGCAGGCGGTGAACGTTGGTACGGTTCAGTCCGAGCTCGTTGACGATCTGCGAAGGTTGGACGGGCTGGTTGCTGCCGATATGTTCAAGAAGATGGAACGCTTTCATGACGGTTGTCGAGAGTTTATAGCTTCCTGCCTTTATATTGGGGGATATGTCCAGCTTATATGTCATTCTCTGAATACCAAATACCTTTTCTTGAAAATTAAATCGATGTTGCAATCCAAGAAGAATTTTTTTGTCAGTTATTTAGATAAACAAGCGCTCCTGAAACTTCGGTAGCCTCCTTGGAGGATTAACCTGTTTCAGGAGCGCCCATGTATCACCACAGCTATTTTTTCTGCAGGTGTTGTTCATTTGCCCTGTGATTTTTAAGTTAACCTTTACCGGCACGCAATCAACTTGCGGACAAGAATCGATTACTGGACGTGGCCATATCTTCGATCAGCCGTTCGGCAATCTGTACTGCATTCAGCGCTGCACCCTTACGGATCTGGTCACCTGAGATCCAGAAGTTGAGGGTATTGTCTCCAGCGATGTTCTTTCGAATCCGCCCAACGTGACAGTCGTCCTTAAATTGTGTATCGAGCGGCATCGGATATTGATACTCGGCCGGATTATCAATCACTTTAAGACCCGGAGCATTGGCAAACAGCTCCCTTGCCTTATCCGCTGTGATTTCGTTCTCGGTGACAACGGAGACAGATTCGGAGTGTGAATACAGCACCGGAATTCTGACACAAGTTGCAGATACCCTGATTTCGTCGTCATGCATGATCTTGCGGGTTTCGTTGAACATTTTCATCTCTTCCCCGGTATAGCCATTATCTTGGAACGTATCGATATGGGGAATGACGTTGAACAGCAACTGGTGCTGGAATTTTTCGACCGAAATATCGTCACCTGATGACCAGGAACGAACCTGCTGCTTCAACTCTTCCATCGCCTGCGCACCTGCACCAGAGGCGGATTGGTAAGTTGAAACGAAGACCTGACGGATACGGCTGTAATCGTACAGTGGCTTAAGCGCTACCAGCATGATGATGGTAGTACAGTTCGGGTTTGCAATGATTCCGTTATGCCAGGTGATATCTTCCGGGTTGACCTCTGGTACGACCAACGGTACGGAGGGGTCGAGTCGGAATGCGGAACTGTTGTCAACGACGATGGCTCCAGCTTTTACTGCGTGGGGTGCATACTTCTTGCTCTGCGACCCGCCGGCGGAAAAAAGAGCAATATCTATACCCTCAAAAGAGTCTTCCGTTAGTTCCTCGATGGTGTACGTCGTGCCTTTGAATGTGACCTGTTTCCCCTTAGAGCGTTTGGAAGCGTAAAGCTTGAGCGTATCGATCGGAAATTCTCTCTGCTCAAGAATGTTCAAAAAAGTTGCACCGACGGCACCTGTTGCACCGACGATCGCTACATTATACGCTTCCTTTTGCCTAAAGTGGTTCACATCCATGATTGTACACCTCGTGTTAAGATTGTGGGCCGCAGCCCAGTTAAAATTACGCATCGTTCTAAAAGGGTGCGCATACTTATCATTGGGGGAAAAAACTGTCAATGATAATTTTACTATTGTAACGAAAAGTGAGCTATCGTTTTACTATTGTAACAAGGTGTGGGTGCTTTGACTGTTGTATGGGGGCTGAGAGGGGCAGAGACAGGGGCACGGAACACCGTGCCCCTGTCTCTGTATAAGTCAAACCGGGGCGTTTTCAACCCGGATAAGGCAGGTCGGTAGCAACACGAAATCGAGTTGTTCGATTTCAGCCAGAGCTGTGTTGATATCGGCTTCTTTCGCTTCATGTGTCATCACGACGATCGAAACGGAATCTATTTCACGCACTTCCGGCTGTAATATCGACTGTATGCTGATATTGTGCGTACCCAGGCAACCGGCAATCTTTGCGAGAACGCTGATTTGATCTGCAGTGGTAAAGCGCAGATAGTAGTTGCTGACAACCTCGCTCATCGCCATGATCGGTAGGCTTTTGATTTTGTCGGCATTGTAGCCAAGAATCGGTACACGCGGTTTTCCTCCAGAAATCAGGTCACGACTGACCGCCATCACATCTCCCATAACTGCACTGGCTGTTGCATCCATCCCGGCTCCACTTCCATAGAGAAGTGTTGGCCCGGCAAAATCGCCGATTAGACGGACCGCATTAAAAACACCATTGATCTGGGCGAGCTGGTAACTTTTGGGGATCATGGTGGGATGAACTCGCGCTTCAATATGATCGTCGTGGTTTTTGCCGATCGCCAGAAGTTTGATTGTATAGCCCATCTGATCGGCAAATTCGATATCTATCGCTGATATTTTACTGATCCCCTCAGTGTAGATCTGGTCAAAGTCAACGGTTGTCCCGAAGCAGAGGGCGGCCAATAGTGCAATTTTATGAGCTGTGTCAACGCCTTCAATATCAAAGGTTGGATCTGCTTCAGCGTATCCCAGTTCCTGTGCTTCTTGTAGAACCGGAGCAAAGTCGCTTCCTTCTTGACTCATTTTGGTTAGAATGAAGTTGCATGTTCCATTCAATATTCCCAGTACGGAACTGAATTTATTGCTACAGAGGTTTTCTTTTATTGCAGAGATAATGGGGATACCGCCGCCAACCGCAGCTTCAAACATGACCGAAACCCCTTGCTGGTCTGCGGCTGTAATGATTTCCTGACCATGAACCGCCATCAAGGCTTTGTTGGCGGTCACGATATGTTTGCCATTTGCAATCGCTTTCAAAATGTAACTTTTAGCCGGTTCATAACCGCCGATCAACTCAATAACAACATCGATCTCCGGGTTGGCGATAACCTCATCAATATCGGAGGTTAAAACACCCGACTCCAACTGCACTCCGCGATCCCTATCGAGATCACGTGTTGCTATCTTGGTCAATTCCAAGTTGTGAGATAGTCTTTGCTGAATCAGCTCACTATTGTGCTGAAAATTTCTGACGACGCCGGTCCCAACTGTACCGAATCCGAGTAAGCCAACTTTGATTGTGTTCATGCGAATATCCTCCGTGTTGACGGTTGAGTAAAAAGAACCTATGCTCCGAATGAATCGATCAGCAAAGCATATCAGCAATCTTCTGAAAATGTTTATATTTTTCGCCCAGTCGTTGATCCAAAGGGAGCTTATGTCAGATTTTGAAGCGCTTTTGCCATTGGGGAAAGCGACCAACTATAATGCTGAGTATGATCCTGAATTGCTCTGCCCGTTTCCACGCCAGATCAAGCGGGATGTCATTGGCGTGACCGAAAATTTGCCTTTTAGTGGCTATGATATCTGGAATGCCTTTGAGCTCTCCTGGCTCAATCTGAAAGGGAAACCGATTATTGCTATGGGTGAATTTCATATCCCTTGCGAATCTCCCAACCTGATTGAATCAAAATCATTCAAGCTTTACCTGAATTCGTTCAATCAAACCCGTTTTTCTGATTTTGACCAAGTTGAGGAACGGATGATAGCAGATTTATCCCGGACTGCCGGGGCTAAGGTTCGAGTGCGCTTACTCGACAGTGATCAATTTATTACCGAACAGCTTCAGTGCTTTCCTGGACAGTGTATCGATGATCTGGATATTGCCGTTGATGAGTATTCTCTTGACCCCTCGTTGTTGGAAAATTCTATCGATCCGCAACAGACAGTTGAAGAAGAATTATACAGTCATTTGCTGAAAAGCAATTGTCTGGTGACCAATCAACCCGATTGGGGGAGTGTGTTGATCCGCTATCATGGCAGTAAAATTGATCCTGAGGCGTTACTGCGCTACCTGATCTCTTTCCGGCAGCACAATGAGTTTCATGAGCAATGTGTCGAGCGGATTTTTGTTGATTTGATGCGCTATTGTCAGCCCGAAAAACTGACCGTTTACGCTCGTTATACTCGCCGGGGTGGGCTGGATATTAACCCCTTCCGCTCCAATTTTGAAATTCGAATAGAAAATTCACGCTTGACACGTCAGTAGGGTTATCTTGGTGATGAACTCTGTTTATTGTTTTCTTATGAGAAGGATTGAGAAGTGAAAAAGGAACTGAAAAAGTTTATTATTTATGTGATTTTGGTTTTTGTGATCGGATTTTCAGCATTTTTCATCTATGGATCAATGCAGTCGTCTCAATATGATGGCACAGCAGTTCCGTATATCAGGGAAACTCTCCCTAAAATATCAACATGGGATCCTGAGATCGTCAAACAATTAATGGCTCCGGAGGCTTTGGAAACAGTTTCGGCAGAAAATCTGACAAATATTTTGGCTGCACTGGCTGCAATAGGGGAACTTCAAAATATCGGGGAAGCAACTTTCAAGAATAAATCGACTGGCGGGAATGCGCAGTCAGCAAAAGATCCGGTGATAACCTATGAGGTTGAGGCTCAATATTCAACCGGTGATGCCGTGATCACAATGAGTTTGGTTGATAGGGGGGAATCTTACGAAATTTACCACTTCAACTTTAAATCGAAAGCACTGTTTCAATAATTGTTTGGGTAAGCGATTCTGATTCCACAAAAAAAATAAGGTGGCTAAGCAAAATGTTCTGCTTAGTCACCGTTGACAAAGATTTAGACTATTTTGATAGTGGCACTACAAACACCGGTTTGGTTGATTTTTGCAGTACTTTTTCGGCAACGCTCCCCAGGAAAGCATGTTCCAACACCCCTTTTCCATGCGTCCCCATAACAATCAGATCGACATCTAACGTGTTGGCAGTTTCCAGGATTTTGATGACCGGATGGCCGATCGCAATTTCTGTCCCGGCGAAGCGAGCTAAATCTTCAGGGAAGTCTGCCAGCTCCGTTTTCGCAAAATCGTCCAGATTTTGTTTTAATTCGTTCTTGGCTTTGTCCATATTGTTTTTCTCAAATTCTTCCAGTCTGCTTTCTCCCAGCATCGAAGAGAGATAGCCGCGCATAGAGGAATCAACCAGTGGGAGTACATGAAGCAGGTAAATCTTTGCATCATTGCGCCGGGCAAGCATGACCGCGTGTTTAAAGGCATATTCTGAATTTGGAGTAAAATCGGTGGTAACGAGGATCTTGTCGTAAAATGGTAGCATAGCAGTACCTCTGTCAGAAAAGGGGTTGATAAAACAGTAAAAAATCAGCAGTATTTCTCCTCAGGTTATTATAGCTTATTTTCTTTTGAATACGTTTACTTGTCGAGAGTGACCTTTTAAACTGTCATCTGTATATACTTATTAAATTTTCGAGGAAAGACGATGCGTAGAAAATATAAACAGATAAAAAGTGCAGCGGTTCCCGATCTGTTACAGCAGGGGGCGGCAATTGTGGATGTTCGTCGCCCAGAAGAGTGGCGTTTGACCGGAATTGTTGCCGGGAGTCATCTACTGACATTTTTTGATGCGCAGGGTGTCTGCCAGCCTGATCAATGGCTCCGGCAGCTTGCACAGTTGGTGAAAATTGATCAGCCTCTGGTGCTTATTTGACGTACGGGACAGCGGACCAGTCTGGTCTGTGAATATCTGATTGAAGTTACATCGAATGAAGACATCTATAATATCTCTGATGGAATTTTCGGTTGGCTGGATGAGGGGTTGCCGGTTGTCCTGCCATGATTGATATCCTGCTTCTGCAACCACCTGCGCTCATCCCCTCGGAACCACCACTTTCGTTGGCAATCCTCGATTCGGCATTGCGCACAGCGGGGATGAGTACGGAAGTTTTGGATGCTAATCTGGATGCTTATCTTTATCTTTTGGATGAAGATCGGTTGTCAGGGTTGGCTGGAAAAAATCCAAAAACGGCTATTCGTCGAGCGTTAAAGCATCGCCAATACTCTCTCGATTTATTGAGTTCAGCTGAAGGGGCAACCTCTTTCTCCCGTTATAGCACCGCTGTTCGTTACCTGAATTTGCTGTTAGGTCTTTGCTCAAATAGTAAAGATGAACGCTTAACCCTGGGCGATTATCAATATAAATCCTACTCCGTTTTTAATCCTGAGGATTTAAGCTTATTCAGTTGTGGTCAGGTTCGGACACTGTTTTATTCCTATTTTGAAACTGAAATATTACCCAAGATAGCAACATGCCAGCCACAGCGGGTGGCCATTTCAATTAATTACTTACACCAGGTTTTTCCCGCTTTTGAACTGGCCGGCTTGTTACGGCGTCATTATCCAGATTTACAATTGATTGCCGGGGGTGGCCTGCTGACTTCTTGGCAGGAGCCCTTGCGCCAACATGATTTAAGTTTGCCACCTTTTGACTATCTGGTTTTTGGACCGGGGGAGGCTTCTCTGGTTGCACTGGCAATGGAACAAGTTTATACCAAGCCGTATCTGGCCGATGCTTCCGTGATCAATTTTACGCCCGACTTTTCCTTTGCAGAGACCAGTCGTTATTTCAGCCTGGAACCGGTGTTGCCGGTCAGTGCTTCGCGTGGTTGTTATTGGCGAAAATGTCTGTTTTGTCCTGAAGCTGCTGCCCCTGTCCACCCTTATGGATGTTATCAACCCGATACATTCCCCGATCTGTTGTTGCAACTATCTGAGCAATATGCGGTAACAAACTTTCATCTGACCGATAATGCTATTCCGATGAATCTATTGAAAAGCATGGCGGAGCGTCGAGCAGATCTGCAACATTTATCCTGGTTTGGTTTTGTGCGGTTTGAATCGGCACTGGAAGACCCTGATCTGGTTCATCAACTCGCCGCTGCTGGATGTCGTATGTTACAGTTAGGATTGGAGAGCGGTTCGCAGACTGTGCTTGATAACTTGGGGAAGGGGCTTAAGCTGGAATCAGCAGTCAGCATACTCAATAATTTAGCTGCGGCTGGAATTGCCAGTTATGTCTACATTATGCTTGGAACACCCGGGGAAACCGAAGCCGATGCTGAAATGACGTTGACCTTTTTGGAAGAGCATGCAGAAAAAATTGGTTTTCTCAATATCTCAATTATGAACCTGCCGCGTGGATCGGAACTACTGGAGGATCCGGAACTCTATGGAATAGATAGCTCCCAATTACGAGATGAGAAGAGTCCGCTTGGCCTTTATCACGAATTTCACTCCACAACCGGTTGGAATCGTGCTGCGGCACGCAGATTCTTAAATCAACGGTTGCTGGGATCTTCGATCATCCGTGAAATCATCAAGCGTAACCCGCCTTTGTTCAGTTCTAATCATGCTTTTTTCTTTCATCAAATTACTGCTTCGGGGTAAAAATATTTGGCAGGTCATAGCCAAAATAGCGCAGGCACATCAGCAATAGGGCGACTGCCGCCGCTTCATCAAGGTTGCCGATAATAGGAATATTGTCGGGGATGAGTTCAAAAAAACCCGCTGTCGGGTTCAAAAGATAAATTAGCGAAAATAGTCCGAGGAGAAAAATTCCAGTTTTATTCATGCTTAAATCCCATAGAAAGTTTTAAGAATGTCTGTGACCATAGCATATTCTGCGGACGTTGTTTGAAACTGTTGAGTTGCCATCAGGCGCTAAATTCTTTCCAAGGACTATCTATTTATCTTTCTTTACTTATATGGTAAAATTTATATGTATGAAAAATATCTATTCGCTGGAGTAAGAAATATGCAAAATAAATCATGGATTGTCGCGGTTTTATTATTTGGATTAATGCTTTTTGGTTGTCAGACCACGCCCATGCCCACGACAACATATTATCAAGGGGCCAAAGCTGATGAAAAAGGAATAGTCAGCCTATCTACAGGGCAGGTTGAAAAGCAACGTTGGCACGATCTTTATGTGACGGTTGACTACTCGTTTGATCATCAAGAGAACCAATTTGATATTGCTGGGGATCTGTCTTTTTCCCTTAACCCCCAGATGATGTTTACTCGGGTGAAGGATTTAAAATTGAAATTATTCTTCTTGGATAAGGATATGCTGGTTGTTGATTATCTGGATATTGCCCGAACCTTGAGCAGTGACCTTGATGATAAGACAACATTTGCCAGAACTTTACAAATTCAGGAAGGTGTCGTGTCATTTACTTTTGGCTATGAAGGTGTTTTTATCGATGGTGACCCGGAATCGCCATCGGGTAGTAATCGAGTCTGGAAGTTGCCCAAGCGTAATTTTTAATTGATGTGTTTTTGAAGCGAAAGGGCGGCCGAATGGCCGCCTTTTTTTTAGCTGTAACCGGTTGATTGCTTTTGTTCTGCACTCCCTTTGCAAATATTTATCGGCGTGGTAGCATCGCGATCCTTTCTCATCAGGCTAACCTGAAAAAAATCCATAAAAAGGGCACCAATGAACCGTATAAATACATTTGATATCCTCCATATTTTGATTGAAGAAACTGGCCTGCAAAAGAACCAGATCGCACAAACTGTCGGGCTGCTTGAAGAGGGTGCAACGGTTCCTTTTATTGCCCGTTATCGAAAAGAGGTCACCGGGGAATTGGATGAGGTTCAGATCCGACAGTTGCAGGAGCGGCTAACATATTTTAAAGAGTTGGACGAACGTCGACAGACGGTATTGAAATCGATCGAAGAACAGGGGAAAATGACGGCTGAACTTCAAGCCAAAATTGTCTCTTGCCGGCAGAAAAACGAGCTTGAGGATCTTTATCTACCCTATAAGCCAAAGCGACGTACGAAGGCGACCATTGCTAAAGAGCGTGGATTGGAACCACTGGCCGAGCTGCTTTTACGGGCTGTTATTTCTAGCTTGGGGATAGAAACACTGGCCGCTCCATTTATCAATCCCGAACATGAGGTTAGCAATGTTGAAATGGCTCTTCAGGGAGCGGGGCATATCCTGGCCGAACGGTTTGCCGATATCGCTGAAGTTCGCGCAATTGTACGTCAGCTGACCTGGCAGCAGGGAGTGTTCAGCTCGCAACCGGCTCGCGGCAAGGGTGGGACGGTTAGCAAGTTTGAGATGTACTACGATTTTAGCGAACCGCTGCGGCAAGTTCCATCCCATCGAATGCTGGCGATGCGGCGCGGTGAAAAAGAAGATGTGCTGCGGTTGACGGTTGAGGCTCCTGAAGAGGAGATTCTTTTACGTCTTGGTCGGTTGTTGATCCCAGAATCAAATCCATATCACGCTTGGCTCAGGTTGGTGATTGGAGATGCCTATAGTCGCCTATTGGCACCATCAATCGAAGTTGAACTGCGCCTGCAGGCTAAAAAATCTGCTGATGAAGAAGCGATTAGAGTGTTTGCCGAAAATCTGCGCAATTTACTGCTAGCTGCTCCGGCTGGAAGTTCCCGGGTGCTCGGTGTCGATCCTGGCTTACGCACTGGTTCCAAGTTAGCGGTTGTCGATCAGACGGGTTGTTTTCTCGAACATGTCACGATCTACCCGCATACTGGCAAAGGTCGCATCGAAGCAGCACAGCAGGATCTGCTGCGACTTCTTGATAGCCACCAGGTTGAGATGGTTGCTATTGGTAACGGCACCGCCGGTCGGGAGATGGATCAGTTTGTGCGCCAGTGCCTGAAAGCGGTTGCCAAAAAGCTACCGGTGGTGATGGTCAGTGAGGCCGGTGCCAGCGTTTATTCTGCCTCTGATATTGCCCGCGAGGAGTTTCCTGAGCTCGATTTGACCGTGCGCGGGGCGATCTCCATTGCCCGCCGCCTGCAAGATCCCCTGGCTGAACTGGTCAAAGTTGATCCCAAGAGTATTGGCGTTGGTCAGTATCAGCACGATGTCAGTCAGGCTGCCTTGAAAAAGTCGCTGGATGAGGTGGTGGAATCGTGCGTTAACTATGTTGGCGTTGACCTGAATACGGCGAGTTGGGCTTTGCTCAGTTTCGTTTCCGGGATAGGTGAATCGCTCGCCAAGTCGATTGTCGGTTATCGAAATGAAAACGGCATGTTTACCCAACGGAAACAACTGCTCAAGGTTCCACGTTTTGGTCAGAAGGCATTTGAACAGGCAGCAGGTTTTTTACGTATTCGTGTTGCAGAACAACCACTTGACAATACAGCGGTGCACCCGGAACGCTATAAACTGGTACAGAAGATGGTCGCAGATGCTGGTGTTGATTTGCAGAAACTGGCCTCTGAAACGGCGCGCTTAGATTCAATCGATCTCAACCGTTATCTGGCAGAAGATGTTGGTTTGCCCACCTTACGTGATATTATCAATGAACTGAAGAAACCGGGGCGCGACCCGCGTGAGAACTTTAAATCGACCAGTTTCCGTGAAGACGTGATGGAGATCAAGGATCTCAAAGAAGGGATGAGCTTGAATGGCGTTGTCACTAATGTTGCGGCATTTGGTGCTTTTGTCGATATCGGTGTCCATCAAGATGGCCTGGTTCATATCAGTCAACTCGCAGACCGATTTGTCAAAGATCCCAACGATGTGGTCAAGGTAGGGCAGCAAGTGCAAGTACGGGTGCTGGAGATTGATCTGCAACGCAAACGAATATCCATGACCATGCGTAGCAAAGAGCCCAAACAGGAAAAAGATGTGGGGAAACGGCAGATCAGAAAGCCGGAAAGAGAAAAAATCAATAAGACACCGACTAATCTTGCAGCTGCGCTCGAAAAATCGGGGTTTCGGGTTAAGAAGGGGAAGTGAAACTTATTTTTCAAAATGATCCAATCAAAAAGGACTGACCTGAATGGTCAGTCCTTTTTGATTTCAGAATATTCAGGAGTTATTCGGAGAGGATTTTATGCCCTATATTTTGCCGCGATGGATGGGAGAGGCCGTGTCTTCATTAAGAAATAAATTTTATCGTCAACCGAATCGATTCTATCGCGTTGGATACCATAGCAGGCTATTTTTGCTCATTAAAAGAAGACTAGACGATATAGAGGTTACCTCCTGCAATTCCATTTATTCTGGATATCCTCCCAATGATTCTGTGTGGCAGTGGAATTTGGGTGGTCGCGAAAAATGTTCAGGCTCTTCAATTTTGACCGGCAATGAGAGTCCTCTCCTCTGATGCCGGTCTTTTTTTATCAAATCCATAAAAATTATTTCAACAGGTATTTTCCAACCCAGTTTTTCGAAAATTGATAGGCGGTTCGGCCACATCGTTTGGTTTTTTCATTAGCCCATTTGATTGCAGTTCGTTCCAGTTCATCACTCCAGGGAAGCTCTTGTCCAAATTGTGTACTCCAGCGATTAATGCAGAGTTTGACCGCTTCAAGGTAACGTTCTTGAGAGAATACATGGAAGGGAACCCAGAGGCCGAAGCGATCAGAAAGAGAACTTTTTTCTTCCTGAATTTCGCTTTGCTGCAACTCCCCCTTAACGAATTTCCCACCGAGGTGGTCACTTTCATACTCGGGGAGAAGATAACGGCGGTTAGAGGTAACGTAGATCAATACATTTTCTGGTGCCGAATAAACCGACCCATCAAGTGCGCTTTTGAGCATCTTGTAGGTCAGTTCTCCAACTTCGAAGGTGAGATCATCGCAAAGCATGATAAATCGGTATGGCTGGTCTTCAATGGCAGAAAAAATCTCTGGAATATAAATCAGATCTTCCTTTTCTACCTGGATAATGCGCAGTCCCTGGTCTCCGTATTTGTTGAGCAGTGCTTTGACGATCGACGACTTTCCTGTTCCGCGCGAGCCCCAGAGCAGGGCATTGTTGGCCGGTAAACCTTGTAGGAACTGCCGGGTGTTGTTGACCATGGTGGCCTTTTGTTCGTCAACGCCGAGTAGCTCATCCAGTTGGGTGGTATCGGTTACCTTGACTGGTTCGAGATAGCCGGAAAAGGAGTGACGTCGCCAGTTGGCAGCGTGGCAGGTCGACCAGTTGACCGGTTTGATTGCTTTTGGTAGCAGCATTTCGACTGAACTCAGAACCCGCTCGAGTTGAGCGACAACTTCAGGCTTAATATTCATCATAGTCACTTTCTCTTTCGTAAAATATGAAGAGTCATGGTTGGTTTAATACTATTTCAAGACATATAAACTCTTGCCAGGATAAAAAATGCATAAAAAAGGCGTCGCAGCGGACGCCTTTTTTTGACAATCTATCTGATGATTCGTTAGTTACCCCATTTTTCCTTGATCCGTTGCACTGCCGTTTCAACGTTTTCCCGCTCCCCAAATGCCGAAAGCCGGAAATATCCTTCCCCGCTGGGGCCGAAGCCGCTACCGGGGGTACCGACGACAAAACATTCGTTGAGGAGTTTATCAAAGAAGTCCCAGCTACTCATTCCTTCCGGAGTTTTCAGCCAAATATAGGGGGCATTGACGCCACCAAAACATTGAATACCGGCTTCGGTTAGTCCTTCGCGGATAATTCTGGCATTTTCCATGTAGAAATCAATGATCTCTTTTGTCTGTTTCCAGCCCTCATCGCTGTAAACCGCGGCGGCAGCTTTTTGCACTGGATAGGAAACGCCATTAAATTTAGTGCATTGACGGCGGTTCCAGAGTTTATTGAAGCTGTATTTTTCCCCTTTGGAGGTGGTTCCCATC
Source organism: Desulfuromusa sp. (assembly GCA_033791385.1). GTDB lineage: Bacteria > Desulfobacterota > Desulfuromonadia > Desulfuromonadales > Geopsychrobacteraceae > Desulfuromusa. The sequence continues at coordinate 4,517 of JASJGU010000279.1, read as the reverse complement.
AGCTCTTCAGGAACGACGGTTAGACCGCAACGGACTCCTGTAAATCCAGCTGTTTTAGAAAAAGAACGAAACTCGATGGAACATTGCTTGGCCCCTTCAATTTCGTAGATGGAGTGGGGAATGTCAGCTTCAGTAATAAAAGCTTCATAGGCAGCATCAAACAGAATCACCACGTCATTTTTAATGGCGTATTCAACCCAGGATGTCAGTTGCTCTCGAGTGGTCACGGTTCCGGTTGGATTATTGGGAGAACAGAGATAGACCAAGTCGACATTCTCTGCTGGAAAATCGGGATTAAAGTCGTTTTTCTCAGTACAGGGCATGTAAACTATACCGTCATAGTAGCCCTTGTCGTTCATCTGACCACTACGGCCGACCATGACATTGGTATCGTTATAAACTGGATAGACGGGATCGCCAATGGCGACCTTGTTGCCCAGATCAAAAATATCGAGAATATTGGCACTGTCACACTTGGAGCCATCGGAGATAAAAACCTCAGAAGTTTTCAACTCGACACCAAGTGGTTTATACGCCTGATCAATAATAACCTGTGTCAGCCAGTTGTAACCCTGCTCCGGGCCGTAACCATGGAAGGTCGCAGCGTTGGCCATTTCATCGACACCCTCGTGGAAAGCTTTTAATACCGCTGGAACCAGTGGTTTGGTGACATCACCAATGCCAAGACGGATGACACTTGCTTGCGGGTTGGCTTGGGTAAATTCACTGACCCGACGGCTGATTTCTGGAAACAGATAGCCTGCTTGCAGTTTTAAATAATTGTCATTAATACGTGCCATGAAATTTTCTCCTGAATAGATGCATAAGTGGACGGAGGAAAGGCAGTTTATCTATCACTTCCTCTGTTTTTATTGGGTAGGTTCTATTAACTGTCTCTTTCTTGAACTTATATACCAGCATTTTGCACATCTGTGCCGAGCCACGGAAGGTTCCACAACCAGAAATGAAGAACAACAACATAATAAACAGCAAGGGAGATTCTTTATTTTGACCTCCCTTGAGTCGACTTTAGCTTAAACCCAGAACATCTTGCATATCGTATAGGCCGGCATTTTTTCTCTGCAACCATTGGCAGGCGCGGACAGCTCCACGGGCAAACATATCCCGGCTCATGGCGCGGTGGCTGATTTCAATCCGCTCTCCCATGCCGATAAAATAAACTGTGTGCTCGCCAACAATATCCCCACCACGGACTGTCTGCATACCAATCTCTTCTTTTATCCGTTCCCCGCACATCCCTTCGCGATGATAGTTTGCTACTTGGTTGTAATCGCGTCCCAGGGTTTCGGCGACAACTTCACCCATGCGGACTGCGGTTCCGGAGGGCGAATCTTTTTTCTTATTGTGATGCAGCTCAACGATCTCGACATCGAAGTCATCACCAAGAATTTTGGCAGCCTCTTTGAGCAATTTAAAGCAGGCATTGACCCCGACACTCATATTGGGAGCGAGTACCACCGGGATTTTCTCAGCGAATTTTCCAACCTGAATTTTCTGCTCTGGAGTAAATCCGGTTGAACCACTGACGACCATTTTTCCTTGTTTTGCGCAGATCTCCAGGTTTTTTAGTGTGACGTCAGGAAACGTGAAGTCAATCAGGACATCGGCCTTAGCCATGGCTGTGGCCAGATTGTCTGTGATCGGCACTCCCAGTTCACCCACCGCGGCAAGCAACCCCGCATCTGTGCCAATCTGCGGATGCCCTGGTCGTTCGATTGCGCCAGTTAATTCCAGACCTTGTGCTTCGAGGACTGCTTGAATTAAACGGCCACCCATCCGTCCAGCGGCTCCGACAATTGCGACTTTCATATCATAAATCCTTAAACAACAGAGGCACCAATACTCAGGGTAAATTCAAAAACAAACATAGTGTACTAACGATTCTCTCAGTGGTGAGTCAGTTCTGTATTAAATCAAAGCATGCTTGCGTAGCACTACCTGAAGTTTTTCCAAAGAGTCCGATTGCATGGCAACCATTGGCAGCCGCACATCGCTCCGGCATTTTCCCATCAATGCTGCTGAGGTTTTTACCGGAACTGGATTTGATTCGATAAACATGGCCTGATGGACATCGAGTAGTTGCAGGTGCAGTTGTTGCGCCTTATCCCAGTGCTTGTCTCGAATCGCTTGAACCATGGCCTTAACCTGTTTTGGCATGATGTTCGCGGTGACCGAAATGACACCCTTGGCACCACAGGCCATCAATGGCAAAGTGAGGAAATCATCGCCCGAGAGAACGGCGATTTTGTCACCAGCCCGGGCAATAATTTCACTCGCTTGGATGACATCGCCCGAGGCCTCCTTGATTGCAACAATATTTTTAATTTCTGCCAAGCGAACAGTTGTTTCAGCGACCATGTTTATCCCGGTTCGACCAGGTACATTGTACAAAACCTGTGGCAGAGCAACATTCTCAGCAATTGCCTTGAAATTTTGATAGAGCCCTTCCTGAGAAGGTTTATTATAGTAAGGGCAAACCAGCAGAACTCCATCAGCTCCCATGTTCTTTGCGTGCTGGGAAATTTCAATCGCTTCAGCGGTAGAATTGGAACCAGTGCCGGCAAGCACCGGAACTCGTTTATTGACCTGTGCTATACAGGCTTTGATAACCTGATCATGCTCTGCGTAGTCCAAGGTTGCAGATTCACCGGTGGTGCCGCAGGGGACGATGGCATCGGTGCCGTTTTCAATTTGAAATTCGATCAGTTGGCGGTAACTTTCTTCATCAAAATTACCCTGGGCATCAAAGGGGGTAATGATTGCTACCATAGATCCTTGAAACATGTTTTCCTCCTTGTTTAACAGTCAGTTCGAACAATTGTTTGGTGTTTTATTTGTGTCTGTTTGTACTGTATCTGGCGGTGTGTCGATTGGTCGTACCGGCCCTTTTCTCCCACAGGCATTAAGGCTGAAGACAAGAACCAGTATGATAAAATATTTTGTTTGCAAAGTCCGACGTTCTCCTAAGATGATTTTAAACGACTCAGCTCTCGTTCAACAGCTTCTCGCGCAGTCCCGCCGGTTGACTTGCGGGCATTGACCGAGGCTTCGAGGGTCACAAAATCGTAAATATCTGCTTCGATCAGATCAGAAAATTCCCGGAATTCAGCCAAGCTTAGTTCGGGAATATCTTTCCCTGTTTCTACGCAATAGCGGACTGTTTTGCCGACCACTTCATGCGCCTGACGGAAAGGTAAGCCCTTACGGACACAGTAATCGGCAACATCGGTAGCGGTAGAGAACCCCCGCGCAGCGGCAATGCGCATATTGTCTCCCCTAACTTTCATCTCTGCAATCATCGCGACGAACACTTTGAGGCTCCCTTTCACTGTATCAATGCTATCAAAAAGGGGTTCCTTATCTTCTTGCATGTCCTTGTTGTAGGCCAGAGGTAACGATTTCATCAGAGTCAATAATGATATCAGATTGCCATAAACCCGCCCGGTTTTACCGCGTACCAGTTCAGGGACATCAGGATTTTTTTTCTGTGGCATGATGGAACTGCCGGTACAGAAAGCATCGGAGAGTTCGATGAAATTGAAGTTGGCACTTGACCAGAGAACTAACTCTTCCGCAAGGCGTGACAGATGCATCATCAGAATCGAGGCAAAGCTACAGAACTCAATGGCAAAATCGCGGTCGGAAACACTGTCGAGGCTGTTTCTGGTCACGCCATCGAAGCCAAGTTGCTCGGCAACCCATTCACGGTCGATGGGAAAAGTAGTTCCGGCCAAGGCTCCAGCACCGAGTGGCATCAGGTTAAGTCTGACCCGTAAATCACTGAGCCTGCCGCAATCGCGGGCAATCATTTCGCGGTAAGCGAGCATGTGGTGGCTGTAGAGCACTGGCTGAGCGGCTTGTAGATGAGTGTAGCCAGGCATGATGATATCAAGATTCTTCTCGGCTTGTTGGATCAGTGAGCTTTCGAGTTTTTTGAGGTAATTGAGAATCGTATCGATTTCATCCCGCAGGTAGAGACGGATATCAACTGCCACCTGATCATTACGACTGCGGCCTGTATGCAATTTGCCACCGACAGCGCCAATTCTTTCAATCAAGCGTGCTTCGACATTCATGTGGATATCTTCCAACGCGACGGAAAATTCCATTTTACCTGTTTCAATATCGTTGAGGATTTCATCCAGCCCGGAAATGATTTGCTGTGCCTCTGCAACCGCAATGATTCCCTGCCGCCCAAGCATTTCAGCATGGGCCTTAGATCCTTGAATATCGTAGCTGCCAAGGCGTTGTTCAAATCCGATCGACGCGGTAAATTCCTCAACAAATTTATCTGTGGGCTGGGTGAAACGACCGCCCCAGAGTTTACTGCTCATTATGGTTCTCCTCGAGAATCAGGAACATTAAGATCACCATCTTCGGTGTCCCGCATGTTTATCCAGTTGCCTTGACCATCCTCTTGATAAATACGGTGGATTTTCAGTGGCATGCGTGTTGTCCGTGGGTCAAACCTATGGAAGACCGGCAGGTTGAAATAA
>JASJGU010000278.1:0-3100 GCA_033791385.1 Desulfuromusa sp. | reverse complement strand
AGTCTGCCGGTGACGGTAATGGGTCTGGAATTTCCAAACCCCGTGGGTATGGCTGCGGGTATGGATAAAAACGGGGATTACATCGAGGCGCTCGGCAGTCTCGGTTTTGGCTTTATTGAAGTTGGCACGGTTACACCGCGTCCGCAGCCTGGCAATCCCAAGCCGCGTATATTTCGTATTCAGAAAGCCAATGCCATGATTAACCGCCTGGGTTTTAATAACAAGGGTGTCGATCACCTGGTGAAACAGGCAAAGAAGCATCGGTTCAAAGGCATACTCGGTATCAACATCGGCAAAAACTTTGATACGCCAAATGAAAAGGCGGCCGATGATTACCTCATCTGTCTTGAAAAAGTGTACCCGTACGCGGACTACATCACGGTCAATATATCTTCGCCAAACACCCGGGGCTTGCGTGAATTGCAGAATACGGAACAGCTCAACTCTTTGCTGGCGGTATTGAACGGTCGAAGACTGGAACTGGCCGATGAATTCGAAAAGCGGGTACCGTTGGTGGTTAAAGTAGCTCCCGATCTCGAAGACGAACAGATACCCCGCATGGCCGAAATTGTCATCCAAAACGAATTCGACGGCCTGATCGCGACCAATACCACGATTTCACGTGATGCTGTAAAAGGCATGCGACATCCAGACGAGCAAGGCGGTCTGAGTGGAGCACCCGTAAAGGAAATGGCGAATCACGTATTGGCAGAGTTTCGTGCACACCTTCCACCTGAGATTGCCTTGATAGGTACCGGTGGCATCACTGACGGTGAAGATGCCGCCGAGAAAATCCAACTGGGTGCTGATTTGGTGCAGTTCTACACCGGATTTGTTTACAAGGGGCCGGACCTGGTTGGAGATTGCCTGAAAGCCATCGAAGCACAAAGGTCCACATGAAGCGGATACCCGGCGCTTCATTAAAACAACTCAACAGCTTTTCAGTCGAGGCCCGCGCCGGTCAGTTACTCATACTTGAGTCCGAAGAGGATTTGCAAGCGTTCACAGCTGAACAGCGGTTTGATGTTAAACGTGACCTCATTTTGGGCGGTGGCAGCAATATTCTGTTTGCAGGTGATGTCGAAGGCAGCGTGGTATTGAATCGGATCACCGGGAAGAGAATCATCGAAGATTCGAATGATGAAGTCCTGGTGGAAGCTCACGCCGGGGAAAACTGGCACCAATTGGTTTTATGGTGTCTTGATCAAGGTTTGTCAGGTATTGAAAACCTTTCCCTGGTCGCCGGTCTGGCAGGTGCAGCGCCGATGCAAAATATTGGTGCCTATGGTGTGGAACTTGCAGATGTTCTCGCCTCTGTACAAACACTTGATCTAAAAAGCGGGCAAGCCTGCGAATTCGCCCGGCAGGACTGCGACCTTTCTTATCGCAACAGTCGTTTCAAATCATACGATGCCGGAAAGTACCTGATCACGGCAATCCGGTTGCGTCTGAATCGCAGGTTCAAACCAAATCTGGCTTATAAAGGTTTGGGTGAAGAGTTGTTATCCATGGGTATCGATGTGCCCACTGCAAAACAGGTAAGTGAGGCCGTTATTCGCATCCGCCAACGCAAACTTCCCGATCCAAACGTCGTTGGCAACGCAGGCAGCTTCTTTAAAAACCCCGTGGTCAGCCGCGCAACTGCAGATTTGCTGGCAAAAAACTTTACAGGCCTGCCCGTCTATTCCGCGGGCAATAGCTCCAAGCTCAGCGCCGCCTGGCTAATTGAACACTGTGGCTGGAAAGGCCGCTCAATGGGCAGAGCGGCGGTTTCGGACCAGCATGCGCTTGTGCTGATAAACAAGGGCAATGCAACAGGAGATGAAATCCTAACTCTCGCCGATGCTATTAAGGCTTCGGTTCAGAACCGGTTTGGTATCGAGTTGCAACCAGAACCACTAATTATCTAAACCCATATCAATCAAAAAGCGTTAATCCCCGTCAATTCCCTACCGATCACCAACTGATGGATGGTTTCCGTCCCTTCATAGGTAATAACACTCTCAAGGTTCAGCATGTGGCGAATGGCAGTATGTTCGACGGTAATACCGGCGCCACCGAGTATATCCCTGCAGTCACGGGCGATATCCAGTGCCATGCGCACATTGTTCCACTTGGCCAGGCTGACCTGCGTGGGCGCCATCTTGCCGGCATCCTTCAAGCGGCCGAGTTGCAACGACAGTAATTGCGCAGTCGTGATACGTCTCGCCATATCAGCAAGGCGGATCTGGATGGCCTGGTTGGCTGCCAGGGGCCGGCCGAATAGCTTACGGTCAGCCGTGTAATCCACCACTTCAGTCAGACAGGCAATCGCGGCACCGATAGGGCCCCAGGTAATACCGTAACGTGCCTGTGTCAGACAACCCAGCGGCCCTTTCAGGCCGATAATGTTGGGTAGGCGGTTGGCCTCCGGAACCCGTACATTATCAAAGAACAGACCGGAAGTTACCGATGCCCTCAATGACATTTTGCCGTGAATCTCCTGCGCCTCATATCCGACCATACCCTTTTCCAGGACAAAGCCCATGATGCCATCATCGGTGTTGGCCCAGACGATCGCGATATCTGCGATATTGCCGTTGGTTATCCACATCTTTGAGCCATTGATGATCCAGTCGTCGCCGTCCCGCCTGGCATTTGTTTTCATGCTGGCAGGGTCTGAACCGCCGTGGGCCTCGGTGAGACCAAAACAGCCGATGACCTTGCCTGCCGCCATATCCGGCAACCAGCGTTGTTTCTGCTCTTCAGAACCGTAAGCATGAATTGGATACATACACAGGCTTGATTGAACCGAGGCAAAGCTGCGCAGACCGGAATCGCCACGCTCAAGCTCCTGGCAGATCAGGCCGTAAGACACACCGTTTAACCCGGCACAACCGTAGCCTTCCAGGCTTGAGCCCAACAGACCAAGTTCAGCCATTTCCGGTATCAGTTCCATCGGAAATTTTGCCTTGTCAAAGGCATCTGCCATCAGGGGCAGTGCACGCTCATCAACAAAGCGGGCAACGGTGTCCTGAATCATTTGTTCTTCTTCGGTCAGCAGGCTGCGGACATCGAATAAATCATAGGGATTCAGTGTGGCCATGCGAACTCCGGAGTT
>JASJGU010000277.1:0-35320 GCA_033791385.1 Desulfuromusa sp. | reverse complement strand
AGGATGTTGCTGTTTATGAGCGCAGTTCCTGTCCGACCTGTGGCTCTTGCTCAGGGATGTTTACCGCCAACTCGATGAATTGTCTGACCGAGGCCTTGGGTATGAGTCTACCCGGAAACGGCAGCCTTGTTGCAACCCATGCCGATCGGAAGCAGTTGTTTCTGGAGGGGGCAAAACGGATCATGGATCTGACCAAGCGCTGGTATGAAAATGATGATGAGCGGGTTCTGCCACGCACTATCGCCTGTTTCGGTGCTTATGAAAATGCCATGCGGCTGGATATTGCGATGGGCGGATCAACGAATACAATTCTTCACCTGTTGGCGATTGCCAATGAAGGTGAGGTTAACTTCACCATGGATGATATCAATCGTCTCTCTCGACAAACACCGAATCTGTGCAAGGTTGCTCCGGCAGTCCAGCATTTTCATATGGAAGATGTCCATCGGGCCGGTGGTGTTTTTGCTATTCTCGGGGAACTCGATCGTGCCGGGCTGATCCAGCGTGATGTACCGACGGTTCACAGCGCGACAATGGGTGAAGCCCTTGAACAGTGGGATGTTGTGCGGACAGATGCATCTGATGTTCAGCAGTTTTATCGTGCTGCCCCTGGAGGAGAACGCTGTCTTGAGGCTTTTGCCCAGAGTAAACGCTACTCATCGCTCGATCTGGATCGCGAAAAAGGCTGTATCCGCTCTCAGGAACATGCCTACAGTCAGGACGGTGGCCTGGCAGTGCTGTATGGAAATATGGCTGTCGATGGCTGTATTGTCAAAACGGCCGGCGTAGACGACTCAAATCTAACTTTTACCGGTCCGGCCCGTATTTTTGAAAGCCAGGAAGATGCGATCGAAGGAATTCTCGGTGACAGTGTGCAGTCCGGCGATGTGGTGGTGATTCGCTATGAAGGGCCAAAGGGCGGTCCTGGAATGCAGGAAATGCTTTATCCCACCAGTTACCTGAAATCGAAAGGGCTTGGAAAGAAATGTGCGTTAATTACTGATGGTCGTTTTTCCGGGGGAACTTCAGGATTGTCGATTGGTCATGTGTCACCGGAAGCTGCTGAGGGTGGGGCGATTGCACTGCTGGAGGAAGGTGATCTGGTCGCAATCGATATACCGTTACGCAAAATTTCCATGCAGGTTAGCGATAAGGTTTTGCAGCAACGTCAGGCGGCGATGATTGCAAAGGGTAAGCAAGCGTGGCAACCGGCTCTTCGACAGCGTCAGGTCAGTCGGGCTTTGCAGGCTTATGCAGCGACAACGACCAGTGCTGCGCGTGGCGCTGTGCGTGATCTGGAACAATTGAAATAAAATCTGGATTTGTGAGTATTCGGGGGACATGTACTTGATACGTGTCCCCCGAATAGGATTAACAACCAAAAAGGTTGCGGGGTTGCACCCCGCTCGTCGCCTTACTCCTTTTGTCATGCCACAAAAGAGTAAGCAGAAAAAGGCACCCGAGCTCCTTGTCCGCTATTGCCTCCAGCGATAGCGGGTTCCCTACATTCCACAGCTGTTTTGAGGAGCGGCAAAAACTCGAGCGTTGCCCTCAAACATTTGCCAATCTTATTCTCAAATCAGCTGTTCCACTCCGGCTGCGTCATATGGGAAATGGTGGTTCAAAAGAAAAACCATTTTTATCCAACGGTTTTTTCGTATTTTAGGATCTATTTTGTCACTGCCCTATTTTCTTCAATCAGTTCTAACAGTTCTTCCAGCGGACGGTAACCAGGAGAAATTTGTCCGTTTGGTAGAATGAGTGTCGGTGTCCCGTGAATGCCAAGTTCCTGGGCTAGCGCCAAGTTTTTTTCAATAATATCAGTTTCGCAACTTGCCTCAGGTAGTGCCTGGCCAGAAAATGCCATTTCAAGTTGTTCCATCGATTTGTTGCAGATAATAGTATGCGAGATTTTCTTGGAACTTTGTTTGAGGGGGATTAATTTTGTATGGAATGCCAAATCAGGGTTTGCTTTAACTGCATCGTGTAGCACTTTGTGGAGTTTGCTGCAGTATGGGCAATGGGGATCGGTGAAAACTATTATCTGCTGTGTCGCACCTGGAGTACCGAGAGTTAATCCCTCATCCAGTGGAATGCTTGCGAAATCGACAGGATTCAGTTGCTGAAAATGTGCTTCAGTCAGATTTTTTCTGTCTTTGATTCGAATAATGTTTCCGGAAAACAGGTATGAGCCGCTGGCGTCGAGATAAATCGGTACGATTTTCCCCTGTATTTTCATGGCAACTCGGTAGAGCCCAGAAACTTCGGCAGGGTCTACTGCGACGACTTCGCCCTGGATTCCCTGTAGGGCTTCGATTGCTGCTGCTTTGGTCAATACTTGGGGGTCAGACTTCTGATTGCTAGCATCGGTATTGTCAGTTGCGTGTGCTGGCAGTGAGCTTAATATGATGATTAGGAATAATGGTAGGGTTAGACGCACGTAATCCTCCTGTTTTTCATCCATGTTTTCTGGATGGGAATATATGAGGTTGCTAGATAGATGCAGATACTGTTCGGAGCGGGACAATAACACATCCTGATCCCCGCTTCCAGCAGTCTATCAGATTGCCTTCAGCGGGAGAAATGGTTTGACAAAAAACTTCCTTCTTCCTATAGTTTAGCCGTTTTGCCCTCTGGATTGCAGGGTTTTTTTGTTTATTATATGGGAGAGAGATGACTATGACTAAGAGCTTTAAGATCGCAATTTTGCCCGGTGACGGGATTGGCCCCGAGGTGATGGCAGAAGCACTCAAGGTGTTGGATGCCGTAGAAAAAAAATATACAGTCAGTTTTGAGCGGACGCTGGCCAATGTTGGTGGTGCTGGTATTGATCAAGAAGGCAAGGCTTTGCCTGATCGCACTGTTGACATCTGTAAAAAATCAGATGCTATCCTTTTTGGGAGCGTTGGTGGTCCTAAATGGGAGAGCTTGCCCCCGGACGAGCAGCCGGAACGTGGCGCATTGCTGCCACTACGTAAAATTTTTGGTTTATTCTGCAACCTGCGGCCAGCCATCATTTTTCCTGCCTTGACAGGAGCTTCCAGCTTGAAAGAAAAGGTGATTGAAGGCGGGTTTGATATTTTAGTGGTTCGAGAATTAACGGGGGGCATTTATTTCGCTTCTCCTAAGGGAATTGCAGGGGAAGGGGGAGAAAGAACCGGTTTCGATACTATGAAGTATTCCGTTGCCGAGGTTGAGCGGATTACCCACGTTGCTTTTGAAGCGGCACGGAAACGCGGTAAAAAAGTTTGCTCTATCGACAAGGCGAATGTGTTGTCAACATCAGTTCTCTGGCGTGAAGTCGTTGAGAGAGTTGCCAAGGAATATCCAGATGTTGAACTTTCCCATATGTATGTCGATAACGCTGCAATGCAGCTGGTGCGTTGGCCAAAACAGTTTGATGTCATGCTGTGCGGTAATATGTTTGGCGATATTATTTCTGATGAAGCAGCCATGTTAACCGGGTCACTCGGTATGTTGCCTTCTGCCTCCTTAGCGGAAGGATCTTTTGGTATGTACGAGCCATCGGGCGGCAGTGCTCCCGATATCGCCGGGCAGGGAATCGCCAACCCGATTGCACAAATTCTTTCCGCTTCGATGATGTTGCGCTATTCCTTCGGTCTTATTGAGGCTGCTGATGCAATCAATGCTGCAGTTGAAAAAGTTTTGAATGACGGTTATCGCACTATGGATATTTATCAGGGGGGTGCCAATGAGAAAAAAGTCAACACTGCTGCAATGGGTGAAGCAATTATATCTCATCTGATTAATTGATCGCGACATTCAGGGGACATCCTGAACCTGTATTCTGGGAACACGTAACGAGTACATGTCCCCAGAATACTCCCCTGTTGTTTTCTGTGGATTTTGTATATGACCGAAGGTGCTTATCGTCCTGGAAATAGCTTTCTCCACCGTGTTGACCCACGAGTGAAGCTTCTTCTGCTTCTTGGATTAATAGCCTGTTTGTTCTCAGCAACAAATCCGCAACGTATATTTTTGATTTCCTGCCTCTGGTTTGCCGCTGCAGGAGCAACGATTCAGGGGTTGCACGATGTCTGGCGGATTATCAAACTGTTGCGTTGGTTACTGTTTTTTACGTTAATTGTTCATCTTTTTTTCACTCCTGGGCGCACTCTATTTGGTACCAGTTGGATATCTTATGATGGATTGATGCGTGGTTTGATGATCAATTGTCAACTCATTCTGGCTGTTTTGTTCTCCCTGCTCCTTGCGTGGACAACCCGTCCTGAGGCCATGGCTTCAGGAATGACAACACTTTTAGCGCCATTACAGAAATTGAGAGTTCCGGTTAAGGAATCGGGCGGAATGCTGTTGCTGGTTCTCCATTTCTTTCCACTGATCCAGAACGAAGTTGCAATTCTAAAATCTGAACGTAAAGATAATGGTGGCGGGATAATGTCTGGGTTCAGGGGGTGGGTCAGCAATATCGAGCCCCTTCTCAACCGGTTATTTGACCGTGCCGATCAATTGGCAAAAGATATCGTATCCGGAACTGAAACGTTGGAAAGTGTAGAAAATCAGGGAACGATGATTTTTGGTCGTCAGGCTCTGATTATGTCTGTTTTCGGGGCATTATTGATTTTTCTCCTGTTACAGGTTTGAAATGGCTAGAATTAAATTGACCGTTGCTTATGACGGAACGAACTATGTTGGTTGGCAATATCAGCCAAATGGTATGTCTGTGCAGCAACGACTAGAACAGGCCCTGCAGCAATTAACTGGGATAATCCATACGGTCTATTCTTCGGGGCGCACTGATTCAGGTGTTCACGCCCGGGGGATGGTTTGCCATCTGACCACTGAACGAGATTTACCTTTAACTGCCTGGCGAGAAGGTGTAAACCGATTTCTGCCTGATGATATTGCTGTCCGCCATGTAGAAAAAGTAGGTGACCAATTTCATGCGCGCTTTTCTGCCCGTGGCAAACGCTATCGCTATACCATTTTGCGCGATCCGGTTCGCTCTCCGCTGGAGCATAAAATCAGCTGGCAGGTAAAAAAGCCACTCAACCTTGAAAAAATGGAGCAGGCTGCGCAGGATTTTCTTGGTCAACATGATTTTGCCGCATTTCGCACCTCTGGTTGTTCTGCTGATACCACTATCCGAGAAATCTTTTCAATTGATTTCAGTGAGGATGGTTCGTTGCTCTATATCGATATCTGTGGCAGTGGTTTTCTCAGGAATATGATCAGGATGATGGTTGGGACACTGGCACAAATTGGTCGCGGTAAAAGGCCGGTTAGCGTGATTCAAAATTTGTTGGAAGGCACTGTGCCTGAGGTTTCGCCATTAACTGCTCCGGCGCAGGGACTATGCTTGATGGACGTCTGGTTTTGACTGTTGAATCTATGGGAGAAAGAGGAGAAAAGCTGCTTTGATCTGTCGAATTTTCTTGACAGTCAAGTGCTAGTCGGCTAAATTGTCCGCTTTGTGAGCCCCACAACCCTTAAGTCATAAGTTCAGAGAGGAACGCGATGAGTACTCTAGTCGCTAAAGAGCAGGATATTGAGAGAAGTTGGTTTGTAGTTGATCTTGAAGATGTTGTCCTTGGTCGTGCTGCAACTGAAATAGCTCGTGTTTTGCGTGGTAAGCATAAGCCAATTTATACTCCAAGTGTTGATACTGGAGATTTCGTAATTGTTCTCAATGCTGAGAAGGTCAAGTTGACTGGAAACAAAATGGCAGATAAGAAATATTATCACCATACCGGTTGGCAAGGTGGCATCAAAGAAATCAGCGCTGGGAAATTGCTCGAAAAAAAGCCTGAAATGCTGATTCAAAATGCAGTAAAAGGTATGCTGCCTAAAAACACATTAGGTCGTACAATGTTTCGTAAACTCAAGGTTTATGCCGGTGGGGAACATCCTCATACCGCCCAGCAACCTAAAGAACTGAAGTTATAATACTAGGAGATAGCTAGATGGCTGAGCAGAAGTTTTATGCAACTGGCAAAAGAAAAACCTCAATAGCACGTGTCTGGATGAAACCTGGTACGGGTGTGATTACGGTAAATAAACGTCCATTGGATGTTTTCTTCGGTCGTGAAACATCCAAAATGGTGATTCATCAACCTTTGGAATTGACTGATAATCTAGGAAAGTTTGATGTTTCCGTCAACGTTTCCGGAGGTGGTATGTCTGGTCAGGCTGGTGCAATCAGACACGGTATCACTAAGGCTCTGCTGGAAGTAAACCCAGAATTACGGGCAGTTCTAAAGCAATCCGGGTTCATTACCCGTGACAGCCGAATTAAAGAACGTAAGAAGTACGGACGTAAAGCTGCTCGTGCGAGTTTCCAGTTTTCCAAGCGTTAATTCTATCTTTTGGCAATTATCTGCTGGATGTGAAAAGAAAAAAGGGAAACCCAAGAGGGTTTCCCTTTTTTCGTACATGCTGATCTAAGCACTAGTCTGTATTGCATATGGAGATCCTATGTTGAAAGTAGCTGTAGTTGGAGCCAGTGGCTATACTGGTGTCGAGTTGTTGCGGATTCTGGTTGGACACCCGGAGATTGAAATCTGCTGTGTAACCTCACGGCAGCATGAGGGTATACCGATAAATCATGTATTCCCATCCTTAAGCGGTTTCTGTGAGTTGGTTTGTGAGCCCCTTGACGTGATTGCAATTTCACAGCGGGCAGATCTGGTTTTTACTGCGCTGCCACATAAATCAGCCATGGAAGTTGTCCCTGGCTTTCTTGCTGCAGGGTGTAAAGTCATAGATCTATCTGCAGACTATCGTTTGAAAGATCAGGACGTTTATGAACAGTGGTACCAGGCACACAGTAGTCCAGAATTGTTTGATGAGGCCGTTTACGGGCTGCCGGAACTCTATACTGACCAGCTTCGTACTGCCCGTTTGATCGCAAATCCAGGCTGTTATCCAACCAGTGTTATCCTCGCTTTAGCTCCTTTGCTGGAAAAACAGTTGATCGATCTAAGGAGCCTGATTGTTGACAGTAAATCAGGTGTCAGTGGAGCAGGACGTGGCGTTAAGCTGGGGAGTCTTTTCTGTGAGGCAAATGAAGGGTTTAAGGCTTACGGCATTGCCAACCATCGACATACTCCTGAAATAGAGCAAGAGTTGAGCGGATTGGCCCATGGTGACATCCGGTTGAGTTTTACCCCCCATCTGCTCCCAGTGAACCGGGGGATCCTTTCCACCTGTTATGCTGATCTCCTTGAGGATAAGTCTACCGAAGAATTGATTGCTGTATACCAGAAGCGTTATTCAAATGAGAGGTTTGTTAGGGTTATGCCGGGCGGGCAACTGCCAAATATCGCTTATGTCCGAGGTACAAACTTTTGCGATATTGGTCTTGTCAGTGATCAACGTACTGGCAGAGTCATTGTGATTTCTGCTATTGATAACTTGGTCAAAGGCGCTGCCGGACAGGCTGTGCAGAACATGAATATCATGTTTGGTTTCAATGAAGCGCATGGACTCGGTATCGTGCCGATTTTTCCCTAGCTTTTTAAGCCCCATATTCTTATTATGAATAATTAATCTCATTATTCGAACTCGGTTCTAAGGGTCTGTATGCTGGAAAGTGGTCACACGGTATTTGATTGTCAAATTGTCAAACCGTTATCGGAAAATGATGTTTATCAAAGTTATCTTGTCAGTTGTCCCAACTCTGCGGTTGCAAAGCTGTTTTTGCTCCTCCCTGACCCACTTATTGATCAGAAGCAGCGACAATCTTTTTTCGACCACGTTGATTGGTTGTCAAGTCAGGCATTCCCATCAGTTGGATCACCCCTAAGAGCCGGAGAGGTTGAAGGGCAACCAGCATGTCTCTACCCCTTTCCTCCGGGTGAACCTTTGACACAGCTTCTCAGTGTGAGTTTCTCTGTACGGCAATCTGTTGAACTGGTTAAGCGTATTGCTGAATGTTTGAGTGTTCCACATAGCGCTGACCTCAGGCATGGAAATCTTTCACCTGAAACTATCTATTTAGATAGTGATTCCCCATATCTTGCAGATTTTTCTTTGAGCCAACTGATTAGGCAGGATTACCATTCCGGTATTAATCCTCTGTACACAAGTCCAGAGCAGGTGCGTGGTGAAACACCGGATACAGCTGCTGATGTTTATAATTTGGGTTGTATCTTTTATCATCTGCTGGTTGGACAGCCACCCTTTTCCGGTGACGATACATTTGCCATAGCCAAGCAGCATCTTCAGGGGAAGTTCCCTTCTCTTCCAGAAGAGTTGAGCATCCTTCAACCATTGTTGGATTCGTTGACAAAAACAGTTGCAGCAGAGCGCTGCACCATTGATGAATTAATAGATCAGATTACACAGCTGTTGGCTAATCAAGAAATTGACCATATCCATCGGCCTGCTACGTCAGAGGGCCGGCAACTTGAAGATTCTCCTTCCGGCGAAAATACTTCTCTTCTTGATGAGACAATCGATAGCTCTGAAATTGCCGCACGAATAGAAGCGCGATTAAAAGAGCATGCCGGCGATTTTCTGGAACCAGTGCCAGTCGAGATTCCAGCTGAAGAAAATGATGCAACAACTGGGTTGGCTAAAGTTGGTTGTGAAGGAAAGATAGGTTTCGTGCGGTTTGTTCTGATTTTTTTGCTCGGTATTGTCATTGGGTCTGGCCTGTATTTTCTATTTTATAAACAATCTCCTGCTGTTTTGCCTGCGGTTGTTGGTTCTGGTGTTAATACGGATAATAGTTTGACAGCTGATTTGGATCAGGGGCTCAGGTTGTGGCAGGAAGCCGATTTTAACGGGGCTGAAACTGAGTTTAAACAGATTATTGCAGACTATCAGGAAGATCCTCGAGGTTACAATAACCTGGCTGCATTTTATGCTGCTCAGGGAAATTATGATCAAGCACGCGATTATCTTGAACAAGCGCTGGCAATAGACGAAAATTATGCCACCGTTTACCGTAACCTTGGAACGGTTTATGCGGAAATGGCAAGAGGATCCTACGGACGCGCTTTACAGTTGGATAAGACACAAGCTCTCATCTCCTTACCAGTTTTTTCTAGTCAGGGAGTGGTTAAGATGAAATCCGTTACCGCGGTTGCAGTGACAATGCAGGAGGAGGATTTCGAAACCGCAGCTACCCTTGCCGAAATTGCGGAGACTGGACAGCAAATTGTAGTTCCTGAGGCCGCATCTACGAACGAGTCAAGCGCCGCACCGCCAATTGTTGTGGCTATAGAGGAAAACACTAAGATCGAAAAAGAAGAACCACTGGTTGTAGTCGCAAAAGTGGAACAGTTGGAAGCAAGAGATTCTGACAATGCCATCCCGGTGGTTGCGGAGCAGGAACCAGCAGAAATATTCCTACAACGCTGGGCACAAGCTTGGTCGGATCAGGATATTAATGCCTACTTGACTTTCTATGCTGATCAGTTTATCCCTCCAGCAGGAAGAACCCGCTCAGACTGGGAAGCTCAACGGCGTTCTCGTTTGGCCGGTCCTACAGAGCTTATGGTGAGCCTGGATAGCTTTCAATTGATCCTGCAGCAAGAGGATCGACTGCAAATAGAGGCTATTCAGAGCTATCGGAGCGATCTCCTAGCAGATCGCACGCGGAAAATATTTGATTTACAGCCGGATGAAAATAGTTGGAAAATTCTTCGTGAGCGGTCTTTAGGAGTCATTCGTTGAAATTCAAACGAATTATAATTTCTATCACAATTATTACTCTGTTTGGCCTGACCGGAGCCAAAGTGGGGGCCCTTTGGCCGCAGCAGCAAGTTGAAATAGTGGTGCTGCAACCTGCTCTGTCGTTTCTTGAAAACAATAGTGTGGTGACAGATCAGATCCAGATTAATCCCCGAACTAAAGCCTTACTTGATCGCCTGAATACCCGTTTGCAGCGCAATCCTGACGATTTTGAAGCCAGCTTGCTGAAGGGGTTGCTGTTGTTTCAAGCCGGCGGATTAATTGACGCTATTGCGGGACTTCAGACATTGACAGAACGAGCCCCAAAATTTCAGTTGGCGCATTTGATTCTCGGTGATCTGTTGCTAGCTCGATTTAACCAGGTTGATGCCTTGGGTTCCAATGCCCTGTTGGAAAAAACTGCCGCTGCCCATAACAGAAGTATTGAACAGTTACAAAGGGAGGCTAGAGCTCGGTTGCAAGGATATCTCTCTCTGGTTGATCATGTTGAGGTTCCACGTTCTTTGCTTGCACTTGCTGGCACGACCAAGTATGCGCTGATTGTCGATAAAAGTAAGAACAGGCTGTATGTTTATCGTAACTCTGGGCCCGGTTTGCCCCCTCAACTCATTGATGATTTCTATATTGTTTTGGGAAAACAAATTGGTGATAAATTCACCGAGGGTGATTTGAAGACCCCGAATGGAGTCTATTTTGTAACCAGCTTTCTGCCGGATGAAAAATTGCCGCCGCTCTATGGTAGTGGTGCCTTCCCGGTTAATTATCCGAATGAGTACGATCGGCGCTTGCAGAAAACTGGCAGCGGAATCTGGTTGCACGGAACCGATAAATCACTTTACAGCCGTCCGCCACTCGATAGTGAAGGCTGTGTTGTGCTTACCAATCAGGAATTCAGCCTGATCAGCCAATATGTAGAAGTTGGACGGACGCCGGTTGTAATCAGTGAGTCGGTTGATTGGGTCTCCAGCCGAGAATGGCTTGATCAAAATATTGAAGTCCAGGCCGCCCTTGAAACTTGGCGTCAAAATTGGGAACAAGCCGATTTGACAGCCTATTTGGATATGTATTCAGAGGATTTTTGGACAAAAAAATATGATAGAAAAAGTTGGGGGGCTTACAAAAAACAGGTTTTCTCCGGAAAACTATTTCAGAAAATAGACATCTCTGATGTCTCTGTTTTAACCTATCCTGAGACCAATAATAATCAGCCGATGATCGTGGCTAATTTTACCCAACATTACCGATCAAACAACTTCAACGGCAACTTGCATAAGCGACTGTATATGGTGAAAGAGCAGGGCGATTGGAAGGTTCTTTATGAGGGTCGGCAGTAGAGTGTTCCTGCTGTTCAACCTGGGACAGCATCGTTCAATTTTGTCAGCAACTTTGATAGCTCCAAATTGTATTTTCTCGCAATGTGCTGCACCGTTTCAAATAGCATCTGACAGCAGACACACTCCCCAGCTCGCTCATCATATGATCTGAAAACAGCTTCTGTCTCTGGATATTCACTGAGAATTTCCAGAACTGTCATGTTAGCTGATATATCTTGCCCTTCTTTTTTTTTCATATCCTGCAGTTTTGCCCTTTATGTGAGGTTGTAAAAAATATCACATAACCTTCCGTTTTCTAAGTCATAAATTTAGTAGAGAAATGTCAGCCCTACCAATCAAGATGGATACTGAGTTCCAGACGTCAATTGGCACTCGATTTGAACATGACAATTTAATGACTGTAGTTTTCCCTCAAAAAACATGATTTTGTTCGCTTATGCAATGATGATGTGGTCTCATTGAGCTGTTCTGCTTCAGTGGAAAGAAATTGACATTGGTAGGGTTATATGATCTTGTATGTCGCTGTTTGACTTGATTTGGACTTGCCCTGATGCAGCTGACTGATTTTGATTTTTTGCTACCCAATGAACTGATTGCGCAGGTTCCAGCAGCGCGGCGTGATGCCTCCCGACTGTTGTGCCTGGATCGTCAATCCGCTACGGTAGAGTCAAGGAGTTTTTCAGATATTCTGGAATATTTCCGGCCGGGCGATGTCCTGGTGGTCAATGATACTAAGGTTATCCCCGCACGCCTGCTTGGCCAAAAGCAGACGGGTGGGAAGGTTGAAATCTTTCTGGTTCGTCAGCATCCAGGTGAAACGTCTGCAGAAGAATGGCTCTGTCTGACAAAAAGCTCCAAGCCGTTGCGAGCCGGAACAGTTGTTAATCTAGCCCCCGACTTCTCTGCGGAAGTTCTGGAAGAAATGGAAGCGCCCTATCGTTTGGTTCGTTTTTATTGTTCCGGTAATTTCATGCAAAAAATTGAAGAGGTTGGTCATCTTCCGTTGCCACCTTATATTCAGCGCGAAGATAACCAAGAAGATCACTCACGCTATCAGACAGTTTTTGCGCGTGAGAAAGGTGCGGTGGCTGCACCGACTGCCGGTTTACATTTTACAGAAAAGATTCTGCAACAATTGGTGGCTGCAGGGGTTGAGGTTCTTAATCTCACCCTGCATGTTGGTTTGGGGACTTTTCTACCCGTTCGCGTAGACAATATTCTTCAGCATAAGATGCATGCTGAGCTTTTTTCGATCCCTGAAGCGACGGCCACTGCCGTTAATTTAGCTCGAAAAGAACGTCGTAGGGTGTTTGCGTTGGGGACAACCAGTGCTAGAGCTCTTGAAACAGCCGCTACAGCAGAGGGTCTATTGCAGGCCGGTGCTGGTGACAGTGAAATTTTTATCTACCCCGGGTATCGTTTCAAAATAGTGGATGCCCTGATTACCAATTTTCACTTGCCTAAATCTACATTATTGATGTTAGTTTCTGCATTTGCTGACCGTGATTTTATTCTTTCCGCCTATCGGCAGGCGATCGTAGAACGGTTTCGTTTTTTCAGTTACGGCGATTGCATGTTGATTTTATAAAGCAGGACAACGAATTGCCAAGTTTTAAATACGCTCTTTTACAACAAGATTCTGATTCTCAGGCGCGACGAGGGCGGATATCCACATCACGTGGTGAAATAGAAACTCCTGTGTTTATGCCGGTCGGTACCCAGGCAACTGTTAAGGCGATGCTGCCGGAAACGCTGAAGGAGATAGGTTCACAGATCATTCTGGCCAATACCTATCACCTGTATTTGCGTCCTGGGCACAAGCTGGTGCAACAACTCGGCGGATTGCATAAATTTATGCACTGGGATCGCCCGATCTTGACGGATAGTGGCGGGTTTCAGGTTTTCAGCCTTGGTGATTTACGTAAAATCACTGAGGAAGGTGCTGCATTTCAATCTCATATCGATGGCAGTAAGCATATGTTGACCCCTGAGTTGTCAGTGGAAATCCAGTTAGCTCTCGGCTCAGATATCGTCATGGTTTTTGATGAATGTATCCCGCATCCGGCAGAACGTGCCTATGTGGTTGATTCAACCAACCGCTCAGCTCGTTGGGCAAAGCGCTGCCGTGAAATTCTGCCAAGTGGTTCAACATCGGCACTGTTTGGTATTGTTCAGGGCGGAATGGAATTGGATCTTCGCAGCCAGAGCGTTGAACAACTGCGGGAGATTGGTTTTGAGGGGTATGCTCTGGGCGGATTATCGGTCGGAGAAGAAACCTCATTGATGTACGACATGATGGAATACAGCTTACCGTTGTTACCAGCAGATCGACCCCGTTATGTGATGGGGGTTGGCACTCCGGAAAATCTTCTGGAGGGGGTGGCACGTGGCTGTGATATGTTTGATTGTGTTATGCCGACGCGCAATGCCCGCAATGGTATGTTATTTACCAGCTTTGGCAAAATCAGCATCAAACAAGCACAGTATCGTGATGATGAACGGCCGCTTGACCCTGATTGTCAATGTTATGTTTGCCAGAATTATAGTCGTGCCTATTTGCGACATCTTTATACGAGCAATGAAATTCTTGCATCGGTACTTAACACGCACCACAATCTTTATTACTATCAGCAGTTAATGGCTGGGATCAGACAGGCGCTGGAAAATGGAAACTTTACTGAATTTCGCAGTGACTTTTATAATAAAAGAGAAATATTGATTAGTTAACTCTACAGATATGGCAATATTCTAACCGAAACACATTCAAGGAGGAAAATCTCATGGCAACAGAAGCTTTTGCAATGGCAGGGGGCGCGGCAGCCCAAGGTTCAGGTGGACAATATCAGGGAATCATTATGCTGGTGGCGATGTTTGCTATCTTTTATTTTTTACTGATTCGTCCGCAGCAAAAAAGAGCCAAACAACAGAAGGCATTGGTGGGTGGTCTCAAGGCTGGCGATAGCGTTGTTTCCGCCGGTGGTATTCATGGAAAAATTTCTGCCGTCGAAGAAACAACTGTAACCATTGAGGTTGCAACGGGTGTAAAGATTAAGCTTAATCGCGGTTCAGTCACCGAGGTCAAACAATAACCAGCCATTTGATTTGCCCATAAATGCTTAAAGGGAGATACAACGCAAATGTCCAAGAGTCTTAAATTCAGAAGTGTGCTGGTTTTGCTTTGCCTGCTTCTGTCATTTTTTGCCATTGCTCCAACGCTGACCGGGAGTAGCTTGCCCAAGTGGTGGACCGATTCTTTCAGCCCGATCCAGCTCGGACTTGATTTGCAGGGCGGTATGCATCTGGTGCTGGGAGTTGATGTTGATAAAGCAGTTGAAAGTCGCATTGACACCATCATTGATCAGACCGAAACCCAGTTACGCGAAAAGGACCTAATTTTCAAGCGACTGGAGCGGCGCCAGGGCGATCGACTAGTGATCCTTGTCTACGATGCCGAGGAAGGAGCCAAGGTTGATGCGTTGATGGCGGACGATTACCCATCACTGGAAGCTGAAACTTTTACCGGGGATGGTGGTTATATCGAAAAACATTTCCGCTTAAGCGACACCGAAATTGAAAATATCAAAGATTACGCGGTGCGCCAGGCTCTGGAGACTATGCGTAATCGAGTTGACCAGTTTGGTGTCAGTGAGCCAACCCTGCAGCGCCAGAGCGGGAACCGTATCTTGATTCAACTCCCCGGGGTTGAAGATCCGGAACGCGCAATTGCTTTGCTCGGTAAAACCGCTCGGCTGGAATTCAAAATGGTTGATGAAACTGCCAATGTTCAGGATGCTGTTGTGGGCAAGTTGCCGGAAGGCACCCAGCTGCTTTACGAGCGGAATATCAATAAGGCCACCGGAGCCGAGACAGAAACTCCCCTGGTCGTTGTCGATAAAACTGTCCTGACTGGTGATCTGTTGTCGGATGCTAATGTCCGGATCGATACACGCTTCAATGAACCTTATGTTTCGATTGAGTTCAACTCGGTTGGAGCGAAGCGCTTTGATCAGATTACCGCTGCTAATGTGGGCAAGCGGATGGCCATTGTCTTGGATGATACGATCTATTCTGCCCCAGTCATCCGCGAGCGGATTGCCGGAGGTAGTGCACAAATTTCGGGTTCTTTTACGTCTCAGGAGGCAACCGATCTGGCCATTGTTTTGCGGGCTGGCTCTCTGCCTGCTCCGGTTAACATTCTGGAAAATCGGACTGTTGGACCGTCTCTTGGGCAGGATTCCATCGATAAAGGGATCAAATCGATCTGGGTTGGTGCGATGCTGGTTGTCCTGGCGATGATCGTTTATTACCAGCTATCGGGGATCATCGCGGTTATTGCCCTTTCGCTCAACCTGGTGTTTATTACTGCCATGCTGTCGCTGTTCGGGGCAACCCTGACTCTGCCTGGTTTGGCCGGTATCGTGTTGACCATTGGTATGGCGGTGGATGCCAATGTTCTGATTTTTGAACGAATTCGTGAAGAAGTTCGTCTCGGAAGAGCGCCAAAACTGGCTGTGCAGTCAGGTTATAGTAAGGCTTTTATGACGATTATTGATGCTAACCTGACAACTCTGCTGGCGGCTCTGGTTCTGTTCCAATTTGGTACTGGGCCGGTTCGAGGTTTTGCTGTCACCTTGTCTATTGGTATCATTGCCTCATTATTTACCGCAATTTTTGTTTCTCGGGTTATTTTTGATATTTTCTTGAAAGGCCGCGAAGTCAAGCGGCTAAGTATATAAGGAGGCTGACGGCATGCAGCTGATCAAGCCAGATATTAATATAGATTTTGTGGGAAAACGGAAGCTGGCGTTAATTGTTTCCGTAGTTTTGATTGTGATCGGATTGGCTTCTTTATTGGTTAAAGGTCCAAATTACGGGATCGACTTTGCTGGTGGAACTCTGGTTCAAGTACAGTTTGCTCAGCCGACCGATGCTTCTGCCATAAAAGAAGCCATCTCAGGACTCGAACTTGGCAGTCCGGTGGTTCAAAGCTTTGGCGATAATCAGAATGAGTTTCTGATTCGGGTTGAGCAGGCTTCTGGCGAATTGAAAGGACTTTCTGTCCAGATTCAGGATGCGCTTGAGAAAACCTATGAAAAAGGCAATATAGATATTCGTCGGGTTGAGATGGTTGGACCACAAGTTGGGAAAGATTTGCGTAATAAGGGGTTAAAAGCACTCTTTTACGCAATGTTGGGGCTTCTGGTGTATATCTCATGGCGTTTTGAGTTCCGCTTTGCTGTGGGTGCCATTATTGCCCTAGTCCATGATGTCCTCATTACCCTTGGGGCATTCAGTCTCTCGGGCAGGGAGATTGACCTTCCAATTATTGCGGCATTTTTAGCGATTATTGGTTATTCGTTGAACGATACGATTATTGTTTATGATCGGATTCGTGAAAATCTTGGAAAACATAATAAAGAAAGTTTTCCATTTGTGGTCAACCGCAGTATCAATGAGACTCTCTCACGGACTTTGCTGACCTCGGGAACCACTTTGCTGGTTATTCTGGCGTTGTTTGTCCTTGGTGGCGGGGTCATTCATAATTTTGCTTTTGCCATGCTGATCGGTGTATTAATTGGTACTTATTCGTCAATTTTTGTTGCCAGTCCTGTGTTGATTTTCTGGCAGCAGAAAACCGCAACTCGCTCTAAGTGAGTGGGAGATTGATATCTAAATGAAGAAAGAAACAATCCTGTTTGTTGCTATTGCTCTGGCTGCAGGCATTTTGATTGGGGTTATTGTCACCAATTCAAAAAAGGATTTGTCTACCACTGTCCCTGCTGCGAATCTGGCACCGGCACCGATTGTGAATCAGCAACAGCAGACCGCCATACTGGAAGATATTGTGGCTCGTGAGCCGGGCAATCGTAATGCCTGGATCAATCTTGGACATAATTATTTTGATTCCGATCAGCCAGTGAAAGCGATCGAAGCCTACGCCAGAGCTCTTGAACTCAACGCAAGTGATCCTAATGTTTTGACGGATCAGGGAGTGATGTATCGTCGACTTGGCTGGTTTGATAAAGCCATCAGCAACTTTGAAAAAGCTAGTGAGATTGATAATAATCACCAGCAGAGTCTGTATAATCTAGGTATCGTTTATCGTTATGATCTTCAGGATTTTGCCAAGGCAATTACAGTCTGGGAGCGACTTATCGCTATCGATCCTGGTAGCTCTGGAGCGCAGCAGATTCGTTCAGAGCTGGAACTTTTAAAGAAGCATCCTGAAATTCCAAAACAACCACAATAATCTGAAACTACAGGCCGGGCAATACTCCCGGCCTGTTTTATTTTAAGCACGACTCTGGATAGCTCCTGAAATAACCGATAATAGCTGGAGCCAATCAATTCAGCATCAAGCTAAAGTCACAATGTGAGATTTAGATGCAACCTGTCAATTTGCGCAAATGGATGCTTCGTGGTGAGCAACCGGAAGAAAATAAAATTGCACAATTCGCTCAAAAACTTGCTATCCAAAAAACAACCGCGCAAGTTTTGATCTTTAGAGGGATTGCAACAGAGGAGCAAGGCGTTGAATTTTTGCAGGCAAATCTGTCAGCATTGCCCGATCCTGATTTGTTACCCGATATGGCCGTTGCTTGCACCAGGTTAGAGCAAGCGTTAGTTCAGGGAGAAAAGATTGCAGTTCATGGTGACTATGATGTCGATGGTATCACCGGTTGTACTCTCCTAGTTGAAACACTCCGTGCTATGGGGGGTGAGGTTGAATATCATATTCCCCTGCGCTTGAAGGACGGCTACGGTCTTTCTGCTGCTGCTATGCGACAGGCGAAAGAGAGTGGCTGCTCACTGATCCTCTCCGTTGATTGTGGCGTTTCTGCTCAAGAGGAAGCTGACCTGGCTGCTGAATTGGGTTTAGATCTGATTATCACCGACCATCACCTTCCTCCGGATAAACTTCCAGTTTGTCTGGCGCTAATTAACCCACATCTACCGGCAAATAACTTTCCCTGGCAAG
This sequence comes from Desulfuromusa sp., assembly GCA_033791385.1. GTDB lineage: Bacteria > Desulfobacterota > Desulfuromonadia > Desulfuromonadales > Geopsychrobacteraceae > Desulfuromusa. The sequence continues at coordinate 17,326 of JASJGU010000277.1, read as the reverse complement.
AACTTTCAGGAGTCGGTGTTGCTTTTTTTCTCCTGGTCGGATTGCGTCGACATTTGCGAACAAATGGCTATTTTGTTGACAGAGATGAGCCGGATTTACGTCAAGGTCTTGATCTTGTCGCCCTTGGAACCATTGCCGACATCGTTCCTTTAGGTGGGGTTAATCGTATCCTGGTTCGCAGTGGTTTGCAGCTTTTGGAGTCGGGTGTCCGGCCAGGTGTTGCTGCATTAAAACGGGTAGCAGATGTTAAACAGGTCAGCAGTGGAGTGGTTGGTTTTCGGTTGGCTCCGCGCTTGAATGCAGCTGGCCGCCTGGAAGATGCCGCTTTGGGGGTTAAGTTGTTGTTGGGTGAAGAACCGCAGGATATTGATCCTTTGGCAGATTTACTTGATGGTTTCAATCGGGAGCGGCAGAAAATAGAACAGCAGACTCTGGTCGAAGCGATTGCTTTGGTCGAGGAACAGAATCGCCCAGATCGTCACAGCATCGTTCTGGCCAGGGACAACTGGCATTCTGGAGTTATCGGAATTGTGGCCAGCCGCCTGGTTGAACGCTACCACCGGCCAACTATTCTGATCGCTCTGGAGGGCGGCCAAGGGAAAGGATCGGCCCGCTCAATCAACGGTTTTCATCTCTATCAGGCGTTGCAAGAGAGTGCTGAGCCTTTGGCTGGTTTTGGGGGGCACGCAATGGCCGCAGGTTTGTCGATTGTTGAAGAAAATCTGGAAAGTTTTATAACCACTTTTGAGCAGGTGGCACGTTCCCGACTTTCTGCGGAAGACCTGTTGCCGGTTTCATATTACGATGGTGAAGTCGTTTTATCTAAATTCACTTTGCCCTTACTCAAAGAGTTGGAACGGCTGAACCCTTTTGGTGCAGGCAATCCCCAACCGGCTTTTGTCAGTCGCAACTGTCGGGTTCATTCGCCTCGAATTCTGGCTGATAAACACTTGAAGTTTGATGTGGAACAGGGTGGTTCCCGGGTTGCTTGTATTGCTTTTGGGCAGGCTGAATGCTTCGACGAATTGGGCGGTGAAATCGATCTGTTGTACCGTCCGGGTATTAACCAGTGGCGTGGAAAGGAATCAATTCAATTGCAAATTGTTGATTTTCGCGCTTCAGATGGCGGCAATAATGTCTGACCGACTAACTGAAAATCTAGAAAAATTAGCCGAAAAAGAAATCGGCAATGTTGTTTGTGATGAGCTGCTTTCCCGCCACAATAGTTGGAAAATTGGCGGTTCGGCAGATCTGTTTGTGGAACCGGAAAATTCCAACCAAATAGCTGAAATACTCCGTTTTACTGCTGCGTACGAAATCCCCATAGTGATTATCGGACAAGGAACAAACCTGCTTTTTGATGATGCCGGAGTGCGCGGGGTTGTTTTGAAAATCGGTGAACGGATGGCGGATATTCAGATATCAGGAAGTACGATTGTTGCTGGAGGAGGGACCTGGGTTCCTAAACTGGCACGGATGTCAATGCAGTCAGGATTAAGTGGTTTGGAGCATTGTATTGGGATTCCAGGAACTGTTGGCGGGTTGGTGATGATGAATGGTGGCAGCCAGCGTAGGGGAATCGGTGAAAATGTTGTCAATGTCTCGATCGTAGACAAGGCTGGCAGATCAAAGCAGTTGACGCGTTCTGAGTGTGATTTTTCCTACCGAAATAGTGCGTTGCAGGGAACTGGTTGTGTTGTTGTCAGTGTCGAGTTGAATTGTTCTGCGGGGGAAGTAAAAAAAATTCGTCGGGAAATGGTTCAGGACCTTTGTCTCAGGCGCCACAAATTTCCCCGGAAACTGCCTAATTGTGGTTCGGTTTTTCTCAGCAGTACAGAAATGCACACAACCGTCGGCCCTCCGGGTCAAGTTATCGAAGCTGCCGGGCTAAAAGGTCTGCGAGTTGGGCAGGCAGAAATATCGCAGCAGCATGCCAACTTTATTGTCAATCTGGGCGGAGCAAGCTCGACAGATGTTCTTTTGCTGATTGCCCGTATTCGTCAAATTGTACAAGAGAAAACTGCTTTTGATCTGTGTTGTGAAGTCCGCTATGTCAGTCCACAAGGGAACATAATTCCCGCCCATATCAAGGCTGATGAGGCTGATCAGCTTGGCGCGTCAGGAAAATAGTGTATCTAATTTATCAAAATCAAAGCGAAGCTCTGATAGCTTTTTGATCATATCGATCTTTTCCTTGTCTTCCGCCTGCAATTTATAAACATCTTCATTGACAATACGATAAAGTTTGCCGGTTGTATGGTTGGTCGTGCGTAGGTAGGGAATATTGCTGCGGTCGATAATCTGCTGCGTGATATCACTGATTTTATGAATCCCTGGAATGAGCAGCCCGACAATTTTATTTTTATAGGCAGGGATTTGGTACATGTTTGATAATGTCACCAGTAATTCATCGCGACTGCTGGTGACTATTAATAGAGTGTCATCACGCAGTAGTTCGGTAACTCGCTGGGTGGATGGTGCGCCAATCTGTAGAAAATGGATGATCCGTTTCGCATCACGTTTGTTGCCGATGATATCCAGATCAAGGATTTTTGCAACGCGGTTCAGGGTCGGGTTTGCCAAGACCGGTTGGTAATTAAATCCACCCACAACTTTGAATGATTCACCGGAAAAGGCCTTTTCCAGATAAGCGAGAGTGCTTTCTCGTTTTTCCGCTAAAAGTTTATTGGGCATAATAGCGCGAACTTCAACTCCTTCTTTATCAAACAGAGCTTTATTCATATAGACGTTGTCTATCACATTGCCGATTCCACCACCGGTGATCATCAAAACCTTGGCCCCCAGTAACTTAGCGATCCGGGCATTGGAAAGATTGACAACTGAGCCAACTCCCGGATGTCCAGAACCCTCAATAATCACAAAATCACATCTTTTTTCCAGCTCTGTATAGGCTTGTAAAAGCATTTGTTCCAGGTTCTGTAGATCAAGTTCTCCATTAAGTGCTTTGCGGGTTGTGTCGGGGGCGATGACCACTGGTGACATGTATGGCAGGTTGCGCCCCATATGGAAAACTTGACAAATAACCGCAGCATCTTTGTCAACCGTGAGCCCTTTATACTCAGTAACCTTAGGGCCTAACGGCTTGATAAAACCGACCCGACGATATTTCTTTTTTGCCAGATGAACCAATGACAGGCTTGTCGTCGTTTTGCCGATATCTTGACCGGTTGCCGCAATGAAAAGTTTTTTAGCCATCTGTGGTCTCCAGGCCGTATAGGTTGTACCAAGTTAAGTTATCTGGAATTTAATCAGTTTGCAGATAAGCCAGCTTCGCGGGCAAGTTCTTCCCATTTTGGTAAACTATTTATGATCATTTCATCTTCAACACAATAGGCGATGCGAAAGAAACCTGGTGCTCCGAATCCTGATCCCGGCACCAGTAGAATCCGGTATTTTTGTGCCATTCGGATAAAATCCATTTCGTCGGCTAGGGGAGATTTTGGGAAAAGGTAAAATCCGCCGCCCGGCTTGACTATCTCAAAACCGAGTCCAGTCAATTTGTTGTAGAGTAGATCCCGTTTGTAACGGTATTCTTCGACATCGACACTGACCCGTTGTAAATTTGTCACCAGTCGTTGCATCAGTGCTGGTGCATTAACAAATCCAAGGACTCGGTTAGAGAAAATCGCCCCCTGCATAAATAGTCCAACATCTGTCATGGCTGGATTTGCTGCCAGGTAGCCAATCCGATCTCCCGGTAGAGCCAGATCTTTGGAATGAGAAGTGACAATAATTGAATTCCGGATAGAGTTGAATATGCATGGAACCAACTCGCCAAAACTGATTCGTGCATAAGGCTCATCAGAAATTGCCAGAATCGTAGTGCCATATTCCTGTTCTTTTTGCGTTAGTAGCTCACCCAGGGCCCTTAAAGCTGTCTCCGGGTAGATGACCCCGGTCGGGTTGTTCGGAGAATTAATAATACTCGCCCGGGTTCTTGAATTAATAGCAGAGCTAATGGCATCCAGATCCGGCTGGAAGTCATCTTTGGTGACAACTTCGACAGCGACACCACTGTGATTGTCGATGTAGAATTTGTATTCGACAAAGTAAGGGATAAGAATAATGACCTCATCTCCAGGGTTAAGCAGTGTTTTTAGAACCACATTCAAGGCTGCCCCAGCGCCGCAGGTCATGACAATATGGGCTGCTGTGACCGGTTGATTACTGTTCTCGGCGATCACTTCTGCGACAGCGGCGCGGGTTTCTTCATATCCAGCGTTGTTCATATAGCGATGCATCCCGGGAATCGGATTCTCGGCTATTTTTTTCAGCTCTCGGTGAAGTTCTTCTGGTGGTTCCATGGTGGGGTTGCCAAGGGTGAAGTCAAAAACGTTTTTATCTCCATATTGCTGTCTTAAAGAAGCACCCTCTTCAAACATTTTTCGAATCCAGGAGGAATGTTCGATATGTTCTTTAATCTTGGTTGCGATTGGCATCTGGGAGTTCCTTTGCTGATAAGTTATCTAATGATGGCGTCGCAAAAAGTCCGATCTACTGCGTTGCAGCAGTTTCCCCGGATCTTGACCTACCATATGTAGGCCTGCACCCCCGGGAAAACTACTACGCCTTGTATATCGAAATTTTTGCTTAGCCAGCTTCTTGCTTTTTTCGAGTGACTCATCTAATGGTACAGTAAGAAAATTAGGATGATGGAGTTTAGCTGTGGAAAATCAGCGGGTCAAGTTGGTTTGTTGATTTCGGTTGCGGTCTCTGTGTTTCTCGACAATGGTCTATAAATTGATTTTTAGAGCTGATTAAGTTACATTTCTCCGTCTTTCTCCTTCTTCTATTTTTTAGAAAGTTACCCCTATGGCTACTCAAGATTTGAAAAATCTGCGGCAACAGATCGATCTGATCGATAACCAGATCCTTGATCTACTCAATCAGCGAGCCAAGGTGGCTATTGCCGTTGGTAAGGCTAAGGAAGGGAGTGAAAAGTCTTTCTATGTGCCGAGTCGGGAAAAAGCAATTTACGAGCGCTTAACCGGGAAAAATCCCGGACCCTTCCCCAATGAAGCGGTCTGTAAGGTTTTTCGTGAAATCATTTCGGCATCATTGAACATGGAAATGCCGATGCAAGTGGCCTTTCTCGGCCCGTCATCGACATTCACCCACCTGGCCGCCATGTTACAGTTTGGTTTATCTGCACAGTTGGTTCCTCAGAAAAGTATCCCAGCTGTGTTTGAAGAAGTTGAAAGAGGTCGTGCTCATTATGGAGTGGTTCCGGTTGAAAATTCGACTGAGGGTGTTGTCAATCATACACTGGATATGTTTTTTGATTCTGAACTGCAGATGATCGCTGAAGTTATGCTGGAAATTTCTCACAACCTGCTTTCAAAATCGGGAAACCTTGGGAAGATAAAGAAAATTGTTTCCCATCCTCAATCTTTGGCACAATGCCGGCATTGGCTTGAAACCAATATGGCGGATATTCCACTGCTGGATGTTGCCAGTACCGCAGCAGCAGCCCAGCTGGCTGCCGAAGATGAATCGGTCGCAGCGATTGCCAGTCATGCGGCGGCAATTCAGTATGATCTGCAAGTTGTTAAAGCTAAAATTGAAGATAATCCGCATAACTTTACCCGATTTCTGGTGATCGGTAAGGAGACTCCAGAGAAGAGTAGGGCGGATAAAACCTCAATCATGTTTAGCGTGAAGGATGAGCCGGGAATTCTCTATCGGATGTTGGAACCTTTTAGTAAGCGACAGATCAATCTGGCCAAGATTGAGAGTCGGCCGATGAAGCAGAAAGCCTGGGAGTACATTTTCTTCCTCGATTTGATTGGTCATGTCGATGACCCGGAAATTTCGGCAGCCATAGACGAATTGCGTGGTCATTGTCATTTCCTTAAGATTCTCGGTTCCTACCCGATCGCGCGTAATGAAAATTTGTCCGGAGAGAAACCATAATGTCTGACAATATTTTGATCCCACGCTTGACAATCATCGGTGTCGGTTTGATTGGTGGTTCCTTGGCTCTAGCTCTGAAAGAGGCTGGGGTTGTTGGTGAAGTCATTGGTTGCGGGCGCGGGAAACCAAATTTGGAAAAAGCGATAGAACTTGGTCTGATTGACTCTTACAGCCGTGATCCCGTGGAAGCAGTCAAAGATGCTGATGTGGTTTTTCTGGCAACACCGGTTAAAACTTTAGTATCGGTTACGCAACGTTGCTTGCCAGGTTTGAAACCAGGAGCAATTATCACTGATGGTGGTAGTGTTAAGGGGGCGGTAGTCAAAGCAATTGAGCCATTGTTGCCCAAAGGGATTCATTTTGTGCCGGGACATCCGATTGCGGGTACCGAGAACAGTGGTGCAGAAGCTGCTTTTCCAAGTCTATATCGTGGTAAAAGCTGCATTTTGACGCCAACGGAAAATACCGATCCCCGAGCCCTTGAACTGATTCAACAGATGTGGACGGTTGTCGGTAGTGATGTGGTGCAGATGACCCTGGAAAAGCATGATAGGGTCCTAGCTGCTATCAGCCATTTGCCACATATGGTCGCCTATTCCCTGGTCAACGCGGTTGGATCATACGATCATTACGAGGAAAATATCCTTGAATATTCTGCCGGGGGGTTTCGTGATTTTACTCGGATAGCTTCGTCCGATCCGACTATGTGGCGAGATATCGCTGAAACGAATCGTGAGGCGTTACTGGAAATGATGGGGCAGTTTGAGGGTTTTTTTGCTGAATTAAAAGCAGATATTGCTGCTGGGAGTGGTGATAAGTTGTTAGAATTTTTTCAGCGTTCAAAACAGCTTCGGGATGCAATTTTATAAATTATTTGAGGATCAAATCTGATGCAGAAACTTGAGTCCAGAACCGTTGTGCCAACCAAGGGGTTGCGCGGGGATTTTGTTGTCCCCGGTGATAAGTCGATTTCTCATCGGGCGATCATGTTTGCCTCGCTGGCACAGGGGAAAAGCCGTATCCGTGGGTTGTTACGCGGCGAGGATTGCCTGTCCACCCTGCAAGCGTTTCGCAGCCTGGGGATAGAGGTTATTGAACCGGCTGACGATGAATTGATTATTCTGGGACGTGGGTTGGCTGGTTTGCAGGAGCCGACTGCTATTATTGATTGCGGCAATTCAGGAACCACGATGCGTTTGATGTGTGGAATTCTGGCAGCGCAACCATTTTTTTCTATCCTGACCGGGGATGAATATTTACGTAAACGCCCGATGGGGAGAGTGATTAATCCGTTAAGCGCAATGGGGGCTAAAATACTTGGCCGAGACAATCATTCTAAGGCTCCATTGGCAATTGACGGGGATGGTTTAACCTCTGCGGAATACTATTCACCGATAGCCAGCGCCCAGGTTAAATCGGCTGTATTACTTGCCGGGATGCAGGTTGATGGTACAACGACCGTATACGAACCGCACCTTTCGCGGGATCATAGTGAACGGATGCTACGTTATTTCGGGGCTGATATTGAGTCTTTTCCTGGCGGGGCCAGGGTGAATGGTCGGGTGGAGCTGACAGGGCAGGAAGTTGTGGTTCCGGGAGATATCTCTTCGGCAGCCTTTTTTCTGGTTGCTGGCTTAATTGTCCCTGATTCAGAATTATTACTGAAAAATGTTGGTATTAATCCGACTCGGAGTGGCGTTATCGATATTCTTCAACAGATGGGTGGCTCCATTGAATTGCTGAATCAGCGTGAACTCTCAGGTGAACCGGTTGCCGATCTGTTGGTCAAAAGTAGTCATTTACGTGGGATTGAGATTGGTGGAGCATTGATTCCCAGAGCCATCGATGAATTTCCTGTTGTCAGTGTTGCTGCTGCTTTTGCTGAGGGGGTGACAACGATTCGTGATGCTAAGGAGTTGCGTGTCAAAGAGACGGATCGAATTGCCGCTATGTGTGAATGTTTAGGACAGCTTGGTGCTGCAATTGAGCCACTGGATGACGGTATGCGGATCGTTGGTGGTAAGCGATTAACTGGCGGACAGGTCAACTCTTTTGGTGATCATCGTATTGCTATGAGTCTGGCGATTGCGACGCTTGGTGCTGCAGCTGAGGTCAAAATTTTAGATACCGCTTGCACCGAAACCTCATTTCCCGGTTTCTGGGAACTGTTGACTCAGGTCGCCAAAGGGGAGCCATTTGAAAAATAAACTGATTATCGCAATTGATGGCCCGTCGGGCGCAGGGAAAAGTACTTTAAGCAAGGCACTGGCCAGCCAACTTGATTATTTGAATATCGATACGGGTGCTATGTATCGATCTGTTGCACTGTTAGCTCAGCAGCGGAGCATAAATCCGCATGATGGAGCTGCACTTAAAGCCCTCTGTGCTGACCTGTCTATTGAGTTTATCCGTGGGGAGAGCTCTGAACGGGTACTAGTCAACGGTGATGATGTTTCGGCAGCGATACGCACGCCAGAAGTGAGTCTGTTGACAGCTCAGGTTGCCGCTTGTCCCGCAGTACGAGAAGCAATGCTGCATCTGCAGCGGAAACTCGGAGAAGCCGGTGGCGTTGTTCTTGAGGGGCGCGACATCGGCACGGTTGTTTTTCCCCGTGCAGATATTAAGTTTTTTCTTTCGGCGACTGCGGTAGAAAGAGGTCGCCGGCGCTATGAAGAATTGCAGGCACAGGGAATTGAGGTGGATCTGCAACAAACCATTGCCGAAGTTGAAGCTCGTGATGCTGCGGATACTGCTCGAACACTTGCTCCGTTGATGCAAGCTGATGATGCGTTGGTCGTCGATTCAACGCAGTTATCGATTGAAGATGTTCTTAATGAAATGCTGAGAATTGTTAAAGATAAAGAAGCTGAACTTGCCGAATAAAAGAGAATAACTACTTGATAAATATTGGTTTGTTTTTTCTCAAAGGCTGTGCTAACTTGCGCAGTCTCAAATTGAGTCCGCCGTCGAGAGGCGTCGGGAAATTCGTAAGGGGGTAACATCTCCAATGGTAGAAGATAAAGACATGCAAGACGAAGACGAAATGGAAATGCAGGACGGCGAGTTCGAAGAAAGCTTTGAAGAGATGCTGAAAGAGTATGAGCAGAGCGGCCTTGAACTAAAGCGAAATGATGTCGTTGAGGGAACAATTGTTCAGGTGAACCCTGACTCGGTTGTTGTCGACGTCGGATACAAATCGGAAGGCGTTATATCCCTCCGGGAATTTGCCGATGAAAAAGGGGTAATCAACGTCAAAGTTGGTGACGTTTATGATGTCCTGTTCGGTGGTGGTGAAAGTGACAGCGGTCTGATTGTTCTTTCAAAAGAAAAAGCTGATCGGCAGAAGATCTGGAATTCTCTTGAAGAGGACGCTGTGGTCGAAGGTCGGATCATCAGTCGCATCAAGGGTGGTCTGTCTGTTGATATTGGCGTTACTGCTTTCTTGCCCGGATCTCAGGTTGATCTGCGTCCAGTACGTAATCTGGATAAAGTAATCGGACAAACCTTTGATTTCAAAATCATCAAACTGAACAAGCGACGTGGAAATATTGTTCTGTCGCGGCGGGCTCTGCTCGAAACAGAGCGCGAATCGCATCGCAGTGACACTCTGAAAACACTTGAGGAGAATCAAGTTGCTGAGGGTATCGTCAAGAACCTGACCGATTACGGTGCATTTATCGATCTTGGCGGTATTGATGGTTTGTTGCATATTACCGACATGTCCTGGGGACGCGTTAAACATCCGTCTGATATTCTGGCTGTCGGCGATAAAATCAATGTTAAAGTTCTTAAGTTTGACAAAGAAAAAGAGCGGGTTTCTCTGGGTCTTAAGCAGATTGCACCCGATCCATGGCTGGATGTTGCAAACAAGTACCCGATTGAGACCAAGGTGATCGGTAAGGTTGTCAGTTTGACCGATTATGGTGCATTTATTGAGCTTGAAGAGGGTGTCGAAGGCTTGATCCATGTTTCTGAAATGAGTTGGACCAAGCGGGTTAAGCACCCGAACAAGGTTCTTGCGATTGGTGATGACGTTGAATCTATTGTTCTGGCCCTGGATACCGATAACCGGCGTATCTCACTTGGGTTGAAGCAGATTGAGCCGAACCCCTGGGATGTTATTGGCGAGAAATTCCCGATCGGGACCATCATTGAAGGTCAGGTTAAAAATATTACCGATTTCGGTGTTTTTGTTGGTGTTGATGAGGGAATTGACGGTCTTGTTCATATCTCTGATCTGTCTTGGACAAAGCGGATCAAGCATCCTTCTGAAGCTTATAAAAAGGGCGATCTGGTCAAGGCTGTTGTTTTGAATATCGACCGTGAAAATGAGCGTTTTTCCCTTGGTTTGAAACAATTGAGCACTGACCCGTGGGAGACAGTTCCCGCTCGTTATCCTCGTGGAACCATTGTGAAGGGTAAAGTCACTTCAGTCACTGATTTTGGTATTTTTATTGAACTTGAAGAGGGCATTGAAGGTCTGATTCATGTTTCTGAGTTAAGCAAGGAAAAGATCGAAAGCCCGAAAGATTTTGCCGAAGTTGGTGCTGTTCTTGAGGCAGGGGTTCTGCAAGTTGATACCGTTGATCGAAAAATTGCTCTGTCGATCAAGAACCTTAGTGTTCAAAAAGAAAAAGCAGAAGTAAACGAATTCATGGGCGCACAAAAAACAGCGACATCAAATCTTGGTGATTTGTTGCAAGGTGCTGTGGGCCGTAAGTCTGAAGATTGATTTATTGATAAACTTGAACAGGGGCTCCAGATATACCCGGAGCCCCTTTTTTATTGGTTGAAATGAAAAAAAGTCCTTTTTTAATCGCATCTCTTACAGTCGGTGGAATATTCTTATTTTTTCTATTGGTTGTTTTCACCGCTGGAATATTTCGTTCCGGTTCGGTTGATGTCTCTGTTGGTGATAGGATTGGTATCCTTGAAGTAGAAGGTACCATCGTTGATGCTCGTCGAATGACTGAACAAATTAAAGAATTCCGTGATCGTAGCAGTATCAAAACAGTTGTCATCAGGATTGATTCTCCCGGTGGAGGCGTTGGCCCATCACAGGAAATTTATGCCGAACTGAAGCAGTTAGCTGAAGAAAAACCGCTGATTGTCTCAATGGGTTCAGTTGCTGCTTCAGGTGGTTATTATCTCGCCGTTGCCGGGGAGCGAATATTTGCAAATCCAGGAACAATTACCGGAAGTATTGGTGTTATTATGTCTTTCCCTAACTATCAGGAGTTAATGGGTAAGGTTGGTGTCCAGACTGAGGTAGTGAAAAGTGGACGATTTAAGGATATTGGTTCGTCTACTCGGGAATTCTCAGCAGCCGACCGGACATTGTTGCAAGAGATGATTGACGATGTTCATCTGCAGTTTGTTGAAGCTATTAGCATTGGACGCAATATGCCGATAGAAAGGCTTCAGCCTTTTGTAGATGGTCGAATCTTTACCGGTAGGCAGGCTAAAGATGCTGGCCTGATAGATGAACTTGGAACATTAAGTGATGCTATCAAGTATGCTGCCAAAACTGCCGGTATTGATGATGATTCCGATCTGGTTTATCCTGAGCCGGAAAAAACTAATTTGATTGATCGTTACTTGAAAAGTTCCGTGAGCCACTATCTTGGAATCGATCTTAATGCGAAAAGAATGATTGGACCACAGTATCTCTGGAATAACTTTTGATAATAATATTGAAATGTGTGGAAGGTGAAGATGACAAAAAGTGAATTGATCGAGCAACTCTCAGATGGGCATGAAATTCTTAATAAAAGGGATGCTGAAACAGTTATTAATTTGATTTTTGGCGGGATCGGAAATGCCCTTGCCCAAGGTGATCGAGTTGAAATCCGTGGGTTTGGTTCTTTTTCAGTGCGTGAACGTGAAGCTCGTGAAGCGAGGAACCCCAAAAGTGGTGAGCTGGTTAAAATTCCATCACGAAAAACACCATTCTTTAAAACTGGTAAGGAATTGCGTGGTCGGGTGGATGAATAGTATTAGATTATATTGAGAGAGAAAAAAAGGCCCTGAAATAATTTCAGGGCCTTTTTTATGGAATGCTCTCCGGGATGCCGGTATGATTCTGTACGATGACCTGAGCAAAAAAGTTTGTCTCCGGAAAAAATTTTAGGCGTCCTGCACGTGGGCAGGCTTGCACACCATTTCTTCACGTCATGACAGGTCATAAAAAACGTTGGTCAAGGGATCAGAACCAACCCAAGCACCCCAGAAATTCAAAGAACTATATCGTGACTTGATAATAGCAATATCATGGTTTAAGTCAAGCTTTAAATTAAATTCTATAAATACTATATTTCAATATACGGGCATTTAAACTCATGAAATGGACAATCCATCGCTTACAGGTAACTCATGAAAAGGTTGGCCTGAGACTTGATCATTTTCTGGCCGATTCTTCTACCGAATTATCCAGAACTCAGGCAAAAAAGATTATTGATCTTGGTGGGACTCACATCAACGGCAGAAGAATTAGAAGCTGTTCGACTTCTGTTTGTATGGGTGATTTGGTGGAAGTTTATATCGATCAGTTACCTTTAGATCCCTATCGGATTTCGGAACGAGACATCCTGTTTCAGGATCAATTTATTATTGTTTTAAATAAACCTGCATGTGTCGATACTCAACCAACCCACGCACGTTTTAAAGGAACATTATTTGAAGCACTACAATGGCATCTGAAAGATCCGTTCCGTCCGCAACAAAAAGCTGAAATTGGTATGGTTCAGCGTTTGGATAGGGGCACTTCAGGAATTATTGTATTTTCGATTCACCCCAGAGCACATAAAGAAATGACCAGGATTTTTCTAGAACATGAAGTCAAGAAGGATTATCTTGCTCTGGTTCATGGTGCACCGGCATCAACGCAGGGAGAGGTCAGATCATTTCTGGCTCGTTCAAGACATGACAATCGAGTTAGATCTGTCGCAAAGGGTGGTAAGGAAGCGATTACCCAGTTTCATCTGGTTGAACAGTTGACAGATTATTCATTACTAAATGTTGAAATATTAACTGGTCGCTCCCATCAGATTCGAGCTCATATGGCGGAACAGAATTGTCCATTGGTAGGCGATTTGCGCTATGGTGGATGTTCCTTTGTCGCTGGTATCGAAATATCACGACCGCTGTTGCATGCTGAAAAACTCGCTTTTCGGCATCCGGTGTTGAATCAGGCTATGGCTTTTACTGTTCCTGTACCTGAAGATATGCAAAATGCTATACACAATTTGAGAAAGAGCAACTTATGAATTTTCCACAGATTGATCCAATTATATTCAGCGTTGGTCCACTCGCGGTTCGTTGGTATGGGATGATGTATCTGCTAGGTTTTGTCGGTGGATATTTCATGATGTGTCATGTCGCCAAGCTCCGTGAGATGCCAATAAAAAAAGAGGTTATCTCTGATCTATTGTTCTACGCGGTTCTTGGTGTCGTTCTTGGTGGGCGTCTCGGTTATACCCTGTTTTATAACTCCGGTTACTATTTAAATCATCCTCTGGAAATCCTTTATGTCTGGGAAGGGGGGATGAGTTTTCACGGTGGACTGCTCGGGGTTCTGCTTGTCCTGTCGATTTTTTGTTGGCGTCGTGAGTTGCCAATATTGTTAGTTGCCGATTTGGCTGTCTCTGCAGTGCCAATAGGGCTCGGTTTTGGGCGGATTGGCAATTTTATTAATGCTGAACTGTGGGGAAGGGTGACTAGTCATCCTTGGGGGGTCGTTTTTCCTGGTGCTGGTTCATCGCCGCGCCACCCGAGTCAACTCTACGAAGCTGGTCTTGAGGGGCTGGTTCTCTGGATTTTAATCTATCTACTGCATCGTTTTGGTGTTCGGCGTGGCATTCCCGCTTTTAGTTTTATCCTTTTTTATGGAATATTCCGTTTTCTGATCGAATTTGTTCGTCAGCCGGATAGCCATCTTGGTTTTCTCTGGGGAGGGGCTACTATGGGGCAGCTTTTGTCTTTGCCAATGATTTTATTTGGACTGGGTGGATTGATCTGTGTGCTGAAGAGGAATAATTTATGAGCCGAATCGAGGCGGTTATTTTTGATTGCGATGGGGTAATGTTCGAAAGTCGTCAGGCAAATCTGGCATACTACAATCGAATTCTAGAGCAGTTTTCGTATCCACCGGTTTCTCCTGAGCAAAAGGAACTTGCACGGTTATGTCATACCGCCAGCTCACCAGAGGTATTGGCAAATCTTCTTCATGAGGAAGATTTATCGCCAGCCCTCAGTTTTTCGACCACCTTGGATTATCGTGAATTTATCCCGCACATGGAGCCGGAGCCGAACTTGACAGAACTACTCAAACAGCTTACCGGCCAATACCTTTTGGCAGTTGCCACGAATCGAGGGCAGAGCATTGTTTCGATCCTGGATCATTTCAACTTACGGGATTATTTTTTAACAATTGTAACCAGTCATGATGTAGAACGGCCGAAGCCTGCTCCAGATATGTTATTTCTGGCAGCAGAAAAACTTAATATCGTACCTGAAAACTGCCTTTTTATTGGTGATTCTGAGCTTGATAAGTTGGCTGCTGCTGGGGCCAATATGCAGTTTGCGGGTTATGGTGGAATTGTTTCTGGAATAATTTCACTTTCTAATCATTTGGATTTGTTGGACTATTTGGCAGGGTGATGACCTCTAAATTAATCAATTCACCCTTAGGTATAAGCCGCAGGACTACGGGAAGAGTTGCAGCTGAAACTAATTAATGGAGATGTTTGGTCATTTCTAAAACATTATTATCTCCCTCCTGATTATATTTTACCTGATCCATTAACTTGAAAATAATCTTGATACCACGCCCCCCCTCATCGTTGGGGCATGCTCTCAGTTTTGCCAGTGCTTTGATATCAAAACCCTGCCCCTGATCAAAAACCTTAATTATCAGGTCATGATCAGAGGCAAAGATCGATACCCTGACCTCCTTGTCCGGGTCACAGTTATTCCCATGGCACATGGCGTTGGTTAAGGCTTCAGTCAGTACCAGGTTAAGCTGATAGGCAAACTGGCGGCGGTTTCCTTGATAATTCTTCAAGGAATAAGCCAAGCTTTCGCCGATCCTACCAATCATCCCGAGATACTTGGTCTGATTCGGAACCGTTATGTCAATCTTAACCTGTTCTGACATGTGGATCTTTCTGCTATAAATTGTTTGCTGATTAAAAACTAGCTAAGGCCTCATCCTGGGTTGTGAAAATTTCAAATACGCGATGGAGGCGTGTCAGTTCAAACATCGAACGAACTTGGGGTTGAAGGCAGCATAACTTGAGACTACCTTCGCGGGCACTGGCATTTTTGAAGCCGGAAACCAGAGAGCCGAGACCGGACGAATCGATAAAGCGAACCGCGCTCAAGTCAATTACCAGGTTGCACTTCCCTTCATCAAACAGTTGGAGCATCTGTTCTTTGAGGTCTCCGCTGTTATGGGCGTCCATCCGCTCTTCTTCGATGCAAATTTTAACAATGTCGCCCTGTTCGGTCATATTCAACTGCATGTGACTTCTCCTTCTTTGAGTTTAGTAGTATTTCTAATACAATTACGATTGTAGCCTATTTGTTTAAGAGGATAACTGATAAATGGGTGATTCTGGTGATTATTTTAAAACCTTCATGACAACCAGGGTGATATCATCGTTGAAATGACGCATCCCGGTGAAAATACGTCCCTGAATCATAATCCGGTCAATCAGCTCTTGTGGATTTAGATCCTCGCACTCTTCAAGTAGTTTTCCAAGTCTTTCAATGCCGAAAAAAATGTTATTCTTATTCTCAGCTTCGATAATTCCATCCGTATAGAGAAGCAGAATATCGCCAGGTTCCAGATCGGTAGCTTTTTGTTCAAAGGTGATGTCTTTATTGATACCGAAGATCAATCCTTCAGCATCCAGGGTCATAATCTGCCGTTTTCGCTTTTTCCAGAGCAGGGGGGTGTTGTGTCCGGCATTGCCGTAAATTAAGCGGTGATTGACGGGACTATATTGCAGGTAAAACATGGTGACAAATAGATCTGATCGATCCAGATCTTTGAGAAAATAATTGTTGAGCGCCTGCAACATCTTGGCCGGTTGTTTAATATTGTGCATACGAGCATGGATAAAGGTGCGCGCTTCAGCCATGATCAGTGCTGCACCAATATTGTGCCCTGATACATCAGCTATAATCAGGTCATAAGATGAACTGTCGCGTTCAATAAAGTCGTAATAATCTCCTCCAACTTGATGGGCCGGAACACAAAGTCCTGCAATAGCTATATTTTTTAAGATAGGCAGGTTTGTTGGGAGCAGACCCTTCTGAATATCTTTAGCAATCTGCATTTCCCGTTCTTGTTCACGGCCTCGGAGAAGTTTCTGTAGCTGCTGGTCGTTACGCCAGGCAATGCCTATCTGCCCAGCCAGGTTTTCGAACAGAGCAATGAATTCATTGGTAAAGATCCCTTTAGCTGTTTTGGAAAAAGCCGACAGAATTCCGATAGGTTCTCCTTCAAAAACGATCGGAGTATGGGCTAAACAGGTAATTCCATCGCGCTTGATAGGTTCTGCTGATGCTAGCTTTTCGATATGGTCGGTGTCATTGACAACCGTGGTGACATTAGATCGAAATGCCTGACCAATATAGGTATCCATATCGAGATTACGTTCAAATTGACCAAAATGTTCCGATGATGTACCGACCAAGCTTTTGACCATCAGTATCATCGATTCCGGTTCCAGGAAACGGATTACACAGAGATCGAATTTGAATTGCTGGGCGAGTAATTCAAGGATTTTATCGAGGGTTTTCTGGAAATCTTCTTCGCTGGAAACTAATTGTGCGGCTTCGTACAATACGCTCAATTGTTCCCGGCTGGCAGCGTGGCTGATGCTGACTGTGCCAAAAATATCAAAAACATCTTCCATTTTACTGCCGCGAGCTGACAGGTAATTATCCAGAATGATGCGCGCCGGGGCGGCACCTACATGGCCGGCCAGGGTGCGTTCTGTGAAATTTTTCAGGTTCGGAATTTCGTGATCTGAAAGATTGCCGTTGGCACTGATATCCTGCGAGCCCAAATATTCGGATATGGCGGCCTGAGCCGGTTTTTCGCCAATAAATTTGGACATTAACTCAACAAATTCCATGATGGTTGGTGCTTTACTTATACGCTTCAATTTGCCCGGTTTAAGCGACTTTTCCACAAAAACATCGACAAATTTTTCAGCTTGAATTTTTTCTGATTTGGTCTGCTTGGCAAAGAAAGATATTGTTAAATAGGCAGCCAGGTTGAAAAGCATACTCCAGAACAGGGAGTGAGTATGAATATCAAAACCGCGTAGGCCAAATAGCTCGAGAGGCTTCAGTAGGTGGATGCCGTATGGGCCGTTTTGTA
>JASJGU010000276.1:0-7832 GCA_033791385.1 Desulfuromusa sp. | reverse complement strand
GTATTGGTTGACCAATTTGACAGATATCTAAAAAAAATGAGCGGTTCTGGAGAGTTCTCAAACCAAGACGTCAATGAAAAAAATGGCGAATGATATTCTTGAGTCTTTCGGAGAGTTCGAAGGCGATGACGTAATCAACGAAACTAGGGAGCACTTAGAACCAGAAGAACTAAAAAGACTATTTAGAACAATGTCAAAGGCGAGCCCTAAGTTTTGGCATCCGTTTTTCTTTATCATGTATCAGTTCGGATGCCGGGTCAGCGAAGTCAGAATAATCAAAAAAGAGGCCATCTCCCTCCCCCGGCGAGAAATCGTTATCTACCGACTAAAGAAAAAGCAATGGGATCGATCATCATTTCTTACCTTGGAGTCGTTTGGTCTTGTAGTAGAAAAAAATTATCCAGGTGCAGTGTTTGACGAAAAAAAGTTTTCATGGCATTCAGGCGGTGTCGAAATTGCTAAAGCCTCAGAAAAAAAAAGCGGCAGTGGATACACGGTGCTTCTGAAGAACAAGTCAAAAGGATTTAAGCGGTTTATCTACACGATAGATGACAATATGATGAAGGTTTTGGAAAAAATTTACAGATATAACGAAGAGAAGGGATTGTCTGACAATAATTTTCTTTTTCCGGCTCTGAAAAAAAGGAGGGCCGGTCCAAATGCAGCAAGAATGGTTGCGATTGGACGGCTTGGTGGAGACAACGCAATTTCAAGAACAACAGCGTGGCGCGCATTCAAGGAAGCGTGTGAAAAGTCAGACATCCCAACCAATCTTAGAAACGATCATGTGTTGAGACATACTAGGGCAACGTTGATGCTCGCGGATGGCGTTCCAGAAGAACAGGTTCAGTATCTTTTAGGACATGAGAACATATCAACAACTAGAGGTTATCTTGGTTTAGCAAACTCTTTAAGGGCAAAATATCAAGTAGAAATGAATAGCGAAATGGCAAATAGCCTGCTAGGATTTGACGAGGAGTAATTGATATGATTTTTGGTTTTCATAAAGTTGAAGTCGAGAATATCGACTCGGCTCTTTGCTGGCACGTTTACAGGCCAAAGTCAAATGACATAATCGTTAAGGTTCATTATAAAAACATATTCGAAACTGAAAACCTGAGTGTTGATCTTTGCGAAGCTGTTAAGGCATGCTTATCTTGTCTTGGGATGCCTCGCGACGACGTTCTTGATGAATTGTTTTCAAAATTTCCAGATCTAAAAAGAGTCCCTAGCAGATTGTCTCGTGATGCGCTTGTAGGTGGAACCTGGAAATCCAACATTGATTTAAACGTTCCCCAGAAAAAGAAAAAGCAAAAAAAGAAAAAAGCAAAACAAGTTCAGGACGATTCAAGAGTTGAGTTTGAGGAACCAGTTCAAGATGTGAAGATAAAAAGAAAATTAAATCTATGAGGTTCAAGGTGATTGAGAAAACTACAGACAAGCCGCTCAAGATTATGATTTACGATAAGACGGATATGAGTAGGCCGGTAGATATAAACGGTGACGGGATCACGGATTTAAGGATTCCCGGCCTAAGTCGCTCGTGGGAGATCGGCAGAAAACTCTACAAGGCGACGGGCGCCATTGACATTGCGAAAGGTGTCGGGAGCTGGGATGAGGCAGTAGAGTTTTTATTAAAGATAGTTAGAGCTAAAAACAAGGTTGCAGAAGTTAGCTTCTGGGGTCACGCATCACCTGGGGCGGCGTACATAAACGGAGAGCCGCTCGATATATATACGTTAAATGGATCTACTTTTGATAGTTCCAGGTTGAAACTCAGAAAGGATCTGGCAAACATATCATTTTTAATGGAGTCAAGTAATTATGGAACAGGACCCACCTACAACGAGAACGGCCTAATCCCGTTGTGGTGGTTTCGTGGTTGCTCCATGGCGCATGGCTTAACCGGTATCAGTTTCATGCGCGAATTTTCGGACTTCATGAGAGCAGACGTTGTTGCGCATGCATGCGTAATAGGTCATTACGGCCTTCATAGTTATGGTTATGGATTTAGATATCTTCAAAAAGATGCGCATTGGAGCCCGGAAGATGGATACGAAAAAAATAAATACGGTGCAATGGTTCCAAAAACTTCCTGGTTTACACATCCAAACACAATTACTTGCTTGACGTCTAAAGTTCCGGAGTCGTGGTGGGAAGGCGGTAGCAGAATTGGCAAATCGAAATAGAATGATTGCTGCCGGTTTGAACGCTGTGCTTAATGAGGCAGTTGCCGAGTATGTAGAAAATTCTAGGATGGCATGCGAAATCATAGGATGCAATTTAAACAGTCCAGGTTTTAGGTGTGGTTGCGGTAGACTTTTATGCCGTTCTCATGTATATTTTAAACTGTCTGAAAGAAATCTTAAACCTGAAGCAATCTGCCCGTCCTGTGTGGCTGATGAAAATCCAGAACTTTTTGAGGATTAAACGATGAGCTTTCGCTACTCAAGAAATCAATTCTCCCCAATCGCCATGATGGGCCACAATAGATCATCAGTAGTTTCTTCCGGCGGTGGCGGCGGCGGCGGCAGTCAGATAGGTGACTTCTTTATGACTGCGTCATATACTTATGCCAGCGCGCAGCCAAGTTCAGAGGTTTCATTTGATCCGGCCGGAGTCGGACTTGGACCTGAACTCTACACGCAGAACAGCAGGGGCGAGGGAGTTTTTGCTAGATTTGGTTCTGACGGGGCCTTGCGGTGGAAGGGATCAATCAGACCAGACCCGGCAAGCACTTCAACCTCTCCAGGAGAAATAAGATTTACAAAAGTTGCAGCAGGAGTGGAAGGAGTTATCGTATGCACAACAATGAATTATGACATGCCCGCCATTGAGGTATTTGATGGAGTTGGTAACACAACTACACTTCCATACACGCCGCAGGGAACAGGGGCCTCAACTGGTTCTTTTGTAACGAAGCTCGACGTTGACACCGGTGCATACGTTGGCGGTTATCAGCCATCATGGTCAAAAAATGTGATAAGCGGCAACAGCGACATAGCGATCAAATCTGCAACAATAAGTGCAGATGGAGAGACTGCATATATTTCAGGGTATGTGGACTGGGGATCATCTGTTGACTGGAATACAACAACAGGCGCATCACTTGATTTCGGTAACGGATTTTCGATCTCCCCTCCAGGAAGGCAGAACCAGGCTGGTTGGTTGATTAGATTAAGAATTTCGGATCTGGTTTGCACAGGTCTCATCATTACCAGGGGAGACGGAACCCAGACGGCCAATGCATCAATAGAGAATATTGCAGTTTCTCCGGATGGATCAAAATTGGCGCTAACTGGTTGGTGGTCTTCATCATCGTTTAACTTAAACGTGATGATTGACGAAACGGGATCAAATCTCGGCCCGTTAAGGCGAACACAATCGAACACGGCTCTTGAATGCGAGTGGTTGGCGTACGTGGATGAAGAGTCGTTTTCAGCTACGTGGGCAATAGATTTAAGACTCAGAAATGGTGACACCGGCACATACACGACAGAGAATTATACCTACAGTATAGATATTGACGACGATGGCAATATTTATTTTTGTAGTTTTGCGCCACAGCTAACTGATTCTGGTTATACGTTCCATAGATACCCAACAAACTATGTAACGCCTCCTGTTGTTGCAAGTAATAGCGATAATGCGCTTCCTGCATTCACTATGACAAAATTGGACATACTTGGAGACGTGCAGTGGCAGAAAGTAGTTGAGCTAAGTGCTACGACTGTCAATCTAAGCGAAAACTACGAGTGTAGGGCAACGTCGTACGACCCAATTAATGATCGAGTTTGTTTTTCATGGTGCGCGAGAGCATCAGCAACCATGACATTTCCTGATGCATCAACGGTTTCAATTGGGACAAATGATACAGTTGTGAGTTGCTTCCTTGATGCGTCCGACGGAACTGTTCAACACGTTGAATCTCCAGTATTCAATCTTGGTTTTGGAAACTTTTTAAACTCTCTTGCAAATTCGAAATTTTGGAAAAGTGGACCATCCGCTGGAAACATAATTATACCGTACTCGTTTAACCAGGGAGTTCAACATGACTTAATCATCAACTCGGGAGAAACGAGCGAAACTACATCGGCTGGAACAGGGGATGGTGCCGACAGCAATAAGTTTAAGATGTATGCCGCCGAGTTCGATGGTGACGGAGCCGCTCAAAGACTGTCTACGTTGATAATTGCGATTGACAGCGTTTTCAGCCTGACCAACGAAAATGGCGTAATTGATATGGACATATTTTAATGCGATATGTTGGAGTTGATGTATCGCTAACTAATACGGCAGTTGTCTCGATTGATAAGGATGGGAAAATAACTTCATCAATCGGTAAGATCGGATACACCTTGTCTGATGATGACGACGTTTGGAAGGAAACGGAAAGGGCTGTAATAATAACTAACGCAGTTGTTGGATTTATTGATGGATGCAAATTTTCAGCAATCGAGGGTTACGCGTATCAAGCAAAAGGAAAAAGAACATACCAAATAGGTGAGCTGGGAGGCATGATAAGATCTGAAATCTTCAAAAGATCATGGAACCACAAACCTGTGTTCATATCTCCAACATCACTCAAAAAGTTTGCCACCGGAGGGGGGCGGGCGGATAAGAAAAAAATCAGAGAGTGCGTTGAAATAATTTGGGGATTTGACTGCAAGGACGACAATATCGTTGATGCGTTCGTGCTCGCTCAGATGATGCGCTACTCTGACCCGGATCTAAGAGACCTGGTGCCAATGATGGACTTTCAGCTTGACGCCTTAAAGGCTTCCGGTCTATTGTAGCGAGGTGACCCCGTCACGGTGAGATCACGGTAGCGGGGTCACTTTAAATGTCGCGTGTGGCGACAACCACCCATAAAGCCTTCTTAGCTCAGATGGATAGAGCAAATTCCTTCTAAGAATGAGGTCGCAAGTTCGAGTCTTGCAGAGGGCACCACCGAGTTGTCGCCACACGCGGAGTTTTAAAATCGATAGAGATAAAAAAAATGATGAGCATATCAAGCGCTCGGATAAAATCAGAAAAACTTGGCAAAAAACTACCAGTATCCGCGATTGGCAACAATCATTATGTTGTCAAAACCAAGTATGAAATTAACAGAGACAAGGAAAACTTTAACAGAAAAGTAGATTTCCTTTCAGACTCTTTTTTTATTTTCTGGATCATCGTCTCGTCTGTGTCAGTTGTCTCTTTTACTTTGTATGTTTCAGGAATGATGATTTACTTTTTTTCGTGATAATTTTAGATTGGAGAAGATTGATGAGTACGGAAATCGAGAACATCACACTTAAAAGTGTTTTATTTTTTCTTCTGATCATGCTTCTAGTAAACGGCGCACTCTTTGTTCTGGCTATTGCCGACATGTCAACTATTGGCAGGGCGTCGGTCGAGTCGGAGGCCGAAGACGGTGATCCCACCCCAGAAGCGCACACGATCGAATTTCAGCCGATCTCCATCACGATGCCATATCGACCGCCGCCGACCGTCATCAGCGCGCCTGGACGCCCCTGGTAAGCGGATCCGCTATTTTCGCCTTTAGGCTTGCACGCCTCCAAAGTGATCTGTTACGATAGGTCTTCTGCTCCTGGTCTGGGTGGCCCAGACCCCATGGGAGCTTGTTAGGTAGGCAAGGCCAAGTGTTTTTGGCGAGACATGAGGCTGGTCTTTTTCATGTTTGAGTCTTTCGTTGTTTTGGGCGCCCTGGACGAATCAGTTGTCCAGGGCGTCTTTTTTTTCAGAGGTTTGGAGAAAAAAATGAATAAAACAAAAGACGGAATATTGACAGGGGATCGAGGCATAGTAATTACGGTAGCGATACCGCTTGTTGCCGGACTTATCGCATTATGCGTTACCTCTGATTTCCGTGACACGGCGAGAATCCAAAAACAACAACAAGAATTCACATGTGTATGCGAGGAGAAAAACGGATAAACGAAATGCTGACAAATAAAGAGTTAAGTGAAACCTTAATCAGATCTCCGTGTACGGGATCATCTAGCATTGGTGTGGATTATATGGCAAAGAAAATATTGACAACCTGCGGCGCATGCAACGGTAAAAAAGTCAGGTACGGAAAACCTTGCTCCTACTGTCTCGGAAGAGGAAAGATCGAGCAATTTTCCCCAGGCGGCGCGAAGAAGAAATAATCACTGCCGGGTTAGCTCAGTGGTAGAGCGCCTGATTTGTAACCAGGGGGTCACCGGTTCAACCCCGGTACCCGGCTTAAATTTTAAAAGGACGAAAAATGCCAGATTACGAAACCAAAGAACAAGATTTTGGATACATAGAAATTCCTGAAGACATGATGAATGTCAAAGTGATGATTGGATTTGACCAGTTTTTACAGCTTACTCCAAAAAGTCCGCCAGACTTCTTGCAGATGGCTGCAAAAATCACAAAGGTTTCAAAGCATTCCGTTTCTTGCGTTCTGCAAACTCCCGATGGCTCAATCGCCTATGTTGAGTATCACAGAAGATCGATTAGGTTTGTGGCAATGGAGTCACCGATCTCATCTCTGAGCATCTCTTAAAACTTTACACGCATTATCACGTATGCTAAAACTAGCGGACGGCAATTATTTGCCGTCCGTTTTTCTGAGGAAAAATGGATTTACAGGTTGTCCAGTGTCATTCGGTTCATTTGAAGATTTCCATGATTATAGGCATCTCGTCATTCATGATCCTGGTTCTTATGTTTTTCGGATTAGCCTTATTCGTATTTAGCTCAGTTCTGACAAATCCAGAAATTGACTACGAAAACTTCGACAAGGAAAAAAGTGATGAGCAATCTAAGGTACGATCAACTTCGTGGACTCGGAAACTTTAACCCGACAAACAGATATGCTCTTTCTGGTTACGACTCTCTTAGGGGTGGGTGCTTTGGTGCTCTTGGTGCAACCTCATCCCCTAGCAGTGAGCAGGAAGAATATCTGAACGAGGTCAAATCGATAATTTCGGAGTCAAGAGGTGTAGTTTCGCAGTTAGTGAACGCGATAAGCGACAAGGTTTGGTCGTTGGATTGCAGATATAGCCTTTCTCCCTCCTGCTGGGGTAAAGAGGATGACGCTGAAAAGCTATACGATAAATTAAACCAACTCGAAAAAATGATGATTGCCCCAGGAGATGCCCCAGGGGATCCGCCTGGCGTTCCGTTAATCTTTCACCGACCAAAAGATGTTCTTGATACTGCTGTCGAAATTGCAAGAATAACTAAAGAGCAGGCGAAAGTTCTGGCGAAGTGGGCAAACAGATCAGACCTTGAGATTTACTGGGACTCGTTCACGGAAGCCTTATCGGTGGTTCTTGGAACTGCCGCAAACTCTGCCGCCAACATAGCAGGCGGTGCAGCCGCTGCCGCTATCGCCCAGGCTGCCAAGGACATTAAGAAGGGTGAGTTTCCGATATGGACAACGATCTTTGTCGTCGGCATTCTGGGCGTCGGTGTTTACGCCGGTGTTAAACTATCGTAAACGTCCCCTTGATTGAGGACTAAGTAAAAGACGAAAATCCGCTCTAAGTGAGCGGATTTTTTTTGAAAAAAGCTCGGCCACCCTCCCCCCGGCGCCTAAGTGCCTGAATGTGCTTATGTTTTATGGGTGATATTTTTTGTGTATCGCCTTGCGCGTTGCTTGCTATATGTGTATTCTGAGTGTGAGAGATGGAGGTGAGATCATGTTGAAATTAATGAGCGCGCACATTTGCAGGGAAGGCGACTTTGCCGGGGTGGAGCGAGAGCTTTGCAACATGAAGACTGGCTTCAATTTTTTGCAGAAATCTTTTGCTGATATCGGCATGGTTGACTACGCGGAGGCTTACTCCGAC
>JASJGU010000275.1:0-5980 GCA_033791385.1 Desulfuromusa sp. | reverse complement strand
GCGCCTCGGCACCACAACGCATCTACGATGCCACCAAATCGCTCGCCACCAAGGCTGAACTGGCACCGGGCGGCAACGGTGTGCTTGGCGGGGTCATTGGCATTCCCTTCCCGATGCCGCAAAACGGCCTCGAGGCGATCTGGAACCACATCGTACGCTGGCGCGGCAACGCCTTCGACCGCAACTTCGGCGTTGCGCCGATGACCCGCGGCGGCAACTTCACCATGGTCGAGTTCAACGAAAAGGGTGACTTCCGCTACAGCCAGGAAGGGATGACCGAGGAAAAGCTGGAAAACGTCATCGCCATGTTCAAGCAGGAGATCTTTGCCCCGGCCCGCGTTGCCGGCCGCATCCTGCTGGTCCAGGAGACCCTCGACCAGAACAAGGAAAACCGCCGGGCCTGGCTTTACAACCCCGGTCAGCGTCGCGTCCGTCGGGCACCGAACGTTGCTTTTGACAACCCCATGGAAGGCGGCGACGGCCTGACCACCAGCGACACGGTCGACATGTACAACGGCAGCCCAGAGCGCTACGACTGGACCCTGGTCGGCAAGAAGGAGATTTACGTCCCGTATAACAGCTACCTGCTGCACAGCGATAAGCTCAAGTACAAGGACATCCTTACGCCGCTGCACTTAAATCCGGAATACCTGCGCTATGAACTGCACCGCGTCTGGGTTGTCGAAGCCACCTTGCGTGAAGGTTCACGCCATCTGTACAAGAAACGGACTTTCTATATTGACGAAGACTCCTGGCAGATCATGGTCGCCGATAATTATGACAACCGTGACCAACTGTGGCGTGTTTCAGAAGCTCATTCCATCAATTACTACGAAGTTCCAACTTTCTGGACAACGTTAGAAACTCACTACGATCTGCAGTCCGGACGCTATCTGGCTCTTGGTCTTGATAATGAAACCGAGATGTACGATTTTGGTATCACGCGTACTGATCAGGATTATTCACCGGGCGCTCTGCGCCGTGCTGGTCGTCGTTAATTGGCGTCGCAAAAAGTCCGTCCTACTGCGTTACAGCGTTTTTTCAGGATCTCGACATACATTGTGTATGTCTTCACCCCTGAAAAACCACTAAGCCTTTTAGAACGAAATTTTTGCTTAGCCAATACATGATTATTATCAACTACTGGCCGAGTCGGTAACGGCTCGGCCATTTTTATGCCTTTTTTGAGTGCATTAACTATGAAAAAAATATTTGGACAATTCTGCAATTTAAAGCTCTCTATTGCTGCCAGCTTATTTATCTTTCTGGGTTGTATCGCCCCAGCCCTTGGCGGAGAGACTGCTGTAATCGCACCCCTGGCAACCCATTCATTGCTGCTGGATGCCCAGCGGGTTGAGAATGCCCTGATAGCTGTTGGTGAGCGTGGGCACATTCTGATTAGCGAGGACAATGGCAACAGTTGGAGCCAAGAGCAAGTGCCAACCCGGGCAACTTTAACTGGAGTCTATTTCATCAATCGCCTGACTGGTTGGGTTGTTGGACACGACCAGGTGATCCTGAGAACCACAGATGGCGGTAAGTCCTGGGAACTGGTTTACGAAAATGCCGAGGCAGAAAGCCCCCTTCTGGATATCTTTTTTCTCGATAACCAGCATGGTTACGCCATCGGCGCATATGGTCAGTTTCTGGAATCTTTCGATGGTGGCAGTAGCTGGGAAGGTCGCTGGATCAGCGAGGACGATTTTCATTTGAACCAGATCATTGCTGTTGAGGATCAACTATTTATTGCCGCTGAAGCTGGTTATTCTTATCGTTCAGATGATGAAGGTCAAAACTGGACGCTACTGGAACCTGGTTATCACGGTTCTTTTTTTGGTGTTTTCCCCACAGACGAAAACCGATTGTTGTTGTTTGGTTTGCGTGGACACCTGTTCCTTTCAGATGATAGCGGTGAAAGCTGGATTCAGGTCGATACCGGAACAGAAGCGAGCCTGACCAGTGGAATGCGTCTGGACGATGGCACTCTGGTGATTGCTGGTTTGGCCGGGGCGCTCTTAACCAGTCAGGATAATGGGCTAAGTTTCGTCTTACATCAAGATCCAGACCGTAAAGGTTTTACTAAATTGCTACAAGCAGCGGATGGCAGCATCGTCGCTGTGGGTAACTTTGGGGTGACAAAACTTTCTGCAGAAAGTATTCGTCAATAGCAGCAAGTAGCATTGATCTCCCGCTCAACCCTTCTCCATGAGAGAGAAGGTGGCCGTAGGCCGGATGAGGGGAGATCACATAAAGTTGTTTAGAAGTATTAAACAGTTCTGGATATATTATAACGCTACCCCCTCACCCTAACCCTCTCCCTCAGGGAGAGGGGAGAACTTCAGGGAGATATAGATGAAATTGGATTCTTTTAAATCGGGACTTGAAAAGTTTATTTTCAACAACCGGCTTATATTGCTGGGCTTTTTTATCCTGGTGACCTTGCTCATGGCTTATTCGGTCACTAATCTGCGCATCGATGCAGGGTTCAGCAAACTGTTACCGCTCAAGCATGAATACATGCAGACCTATGTTGAGCACCGCAAGGAATTCGGTGGTGCCAATCGAGTGCTGATTGCTTTGATGGCGAAAGAAGGTGATATCTTCACCGCGGAATTTTTCGATACTCTGCAAAAAGCAACTGACGATGTGTTCTTTATTCCTGGAGTTGATCGAGCCCAGGTTACTTCCCTGTTTACCCCCAATGTTCGTTTTACCGAGGTTGTTGAAGATGGCATTGCCGGCGGAAATGTTGTCCCCGCAGATTTTGACTCAACTCCGGAGGGTCTGGAGAAAGTCCGTAAAAATATCCTGAAAGCGGGCATTCTTGGCCGTCTGGTGGCCAATGATTTTACCGGTGCTGTTATCAGCGCCCAGCTTTTGGAAATCGACCCGGGAACCGGGGAGAAGCTCGACTTTATCAAGGTTTCACACCTGCTTGAAGAGAAAATTCGCGACCGCTACCAGAGCGATCAGGTTGACGTTCACATCATTGGTTTTGCCAAGGTTATCGGCGATATCGCTGATGGTGCAAAACGTGTCATCCTGTTTTTCTTTATTGCTTTTGTTATCACCACCCTGTTGGTTTTTATCTATACCCGCTCCCTGATTCTTACTCTGATCCCCATAAGCTGTTCTTTGATTGCCGTCACCTGGCAACTTGGATTACTACCAATTCTCGGCTATGGAATCGATCCGATGGGGTTGTTGGTCCCTTTTCTGATATTCGCCATCGGCGTCAGCCATGCTGTGCAGATGATTACGGCCAATACGGCTGAAGTGCGTGCCGGAGTTGACCGTCTGGAAGCGGCTAAATCTAGTTTTCGCCAACTCCTTATTCCCGGGTTTATTGCACTTGCCAGTGACACGATTGGTTTTATCACCATTCAACTGATTGAAATCCGGGTGATTCAGGAGATGGCGATTACCGCCAGCCTGGGAGTTGCCGTCATCATTTTGAGCAATCTGGTTCTGCTGCCGATCCTCCTTTCTTATGTCAAAACCGGACGACGTTACAAGCGCCGGGTTGATCAGCAAACACAAACCTTACGACCGGTCTGGCAGTTTTTTGAGCGCGCTGCAGAGCCAAAGTCGGCAACAGTTATTATTGCGATCTCCGTGGCGTTGCTTGGTTTTGGTCTTTGGAAGGGCTCCGACATTAAAATTGGCGACATGCACCGTGGTGTTCCAGAACTACGCACCGATTCACGTTATAACCAGGACAGTAAAGTCATCACTGAGCATTTTTCTATCGGTGTCGATCTTATTACGGTCATTGTAGAAACCAAACCGGATGGCTGTATCGATTACGCTATTATGACAGCCATTGATCGTTTTGCCTGGCATATGAATAATGTTGACGGGGTACAGTCGGTCATTGGACTGCCGGGGATCGCTAAAATAATTAATTCTGGTTGGAATGAGGGCAGCCTGAAGTGGCGGGTGTTGCCGCGCAATTCATCAACTATGGTACAAGCGGTTGGTTATATTCCAACCAGCAGCGGCTTACTGAACTCTGACTGCAGTGTCATGCCGGTAATGATTTTTACGAAAGATCACAAGGCTGAAACCATTGCGAGCATTGTCTCTGAAGTGAAAAGTTATCGGGATCAACATGGTTCCGAGGATCTCATATTCAGACTGGCGACCGGCAATGTCGGGGTGATGGCAGCGACGAATGAAGAGGTTTCTGCCGCGCAGTTCCCGATTTTGCTCTATGTTTTTGGGGCTGTGACGCTACTTTGTTTCTATGAGTTTCGCTCAGTTAAATCGGTTCTTTGCATTATTTTACCCCTCGGATTGGTATCGTTGCTGGCATATGCACTGATGAGTATTCTCCAGATCGGCTTGAAAGTTTCCACTCTGCCTGTTGTTGCTCTGGGGGTCGGCGTCGGTGTCGATTACGGGATCTATATTTTCAGTCGCTTACGGAGCTATTTGAAAGAAGGGCAAACCTTGCAGGAAGCTTATCTGCATACCTTGGCAATCACTGGAAACGGGGTTGTTTTTACCGGTGTTACTCTGGCTATCGGTGTTGCAACCTGGATTTTTTCTCCGCTCAAGTTCCAGGCAGATATGGGTATCCTGCTGACTTTCATGTTTCTAGTCAATATGCTCGGCGCCATCCTGCTCCTGCCGGCTCTGGCGTGTTTTCTCCTGCCGAAAACGAAACAAAAAAACTTATAATTATCCAGTACTTTAGGTTATGTCGTCCTCTCCCGTCAGGGGAGGGGGCGACATAACCTATCCTGCAAATCAAATAAAAAATCCTTGACCCAAATGGTTGATAATAGCCTGTCCTAATTGCCCCTGATAAAAATAAATATCAAAAATAGAAAAATGTTTTAGTTTTGGTTGACCTGAACGTAAAAGTAAGTAGAATAATAAATAAGGTATGGATTTTTATATTGCCGTCCTTTTTATCGGAAGTATGGATATTCTGTTACTCTTAATTTTACGTAAACGTGAAATTTAAAACGAGAACAAGAGTTGTTAATGATGAAAAAAACTGACACTCAAAGCCTTCCTTATCGCTCAATTCCGCACATGTTACAGACCAATGCGGAAAAATATGCCAATCATCCGGCCATCAGCTTTAAAAAAGGTGGTGGCTACATGACTCTGAACTATCAGCAGTTCTATACTCGCGTCCTGATGACAGCACGGGGCTTACGCAAGGCGGGAATGCAGCCGGGCGACAAGGTGGCGATCTTTTCTGAAAATCGCGCTGGTTGGGTTATTGCTGACCTGGGTATTCAATCAGCTTTAGGCGTCAGCGTCCCTATTTACGCAACCAACACCGGGGTTCAGGCTGCTTATGTTATCAACCATAGCTCCGCAAAGATTGTTTTTGTTTCTGATCGGCTCCAATATGAAAAATTGCTAGCGGTTCATGAGCAAATTCCCCAGGTTGAACTGGTGGTTTCTTTTGAGCGTTTTCTTGGCGAACGACAGCTACCGGTTTATACCCTCTACCAACTTTCGGAAATCTCTTATCCAATCAAGAACGATGAAAAACAGCAGATCGAGGAACTGGTTGCCTCCATTTCTCCAGAAGATCTGATCACTATTATTTACACTTCGGGCACAACGGGTCAGTCCAAAGGGGTCATGCTGACCCAGAACAACATGATGATTAATGCCTGGGACGGCATCCAACGCTTTGGTGGGGCGGGTATGAACGGAACTTTTTTGAGTTTTCTCCCCTTGAGCCATGTTCTGGAGCGTACTGCTGGTTACTATGCCGTCTTGATGGGCGGTGGCCTTATCGCTTTTGCCGAAGATGTGCATAAAGTAGTCGAAAATATTCTTGAGGTTAAGCCAACAACGATGGTCAGCGTGCCGCGCTTGTTTGAAAAAATCTACTCTCGCATCTATGAAAACATCCATTTGATGAGCCCCGCCAAACGACAGATGTTTCATAATGCAATCGATGTCGGACGCGAATATGTCTATCAAAAGTACGTAAAAGGCCAGCCCGTTG
>JASJGU010000274.1:0-11325 GCA_033791385.1 Desulfuromusa sp. | reverse complement strand
ATCGCTGCCGGAACCGCATATTCCAACAATCAGGTGCAGACGATCCCTTTCTATACTTTCTATTCCATGTTCGGTTTTCAGCGGGTCGGAGATCAGATCTGGCAGGCCTGT
The DNA here is from genome assembly GCA_033791385.1 of Desulfuromusa sp. Taxonomy (GTDB): domain Bacteria; phylum Desulfobacterota; class Desulfuromonadia; order Desulfuromonadales; family Geopsychrobacteraceae; genus Desulfuromusa. The sequence goes on along the minus strand of JASJGU010000274.1, from coordinate 11,214 downwards.
GACAGCCGAGCCAGGGGCTTTTTGATTGGAGCCACTGCCGGTCGGACGACACTTGCCGGAGAAGGATTGCAGCATCAGGACGGTCACAGCCATGTTTTGGCGATGGCTCCCACCAAGGTCAAAGCTTACGATCCTGCTTTTGCCTATGAACTGGCGGTGATTGTGCAGGAAGGGCTAACCCGGATGTATTGCCATCAGGAAGACCTGATCTATTACCTGACGGTGATGAATGAAACCTATAAAATGCCGCCAATGCCAAAAGGGAAAGGTGTGCGTAAGGGAATCGTCAAGGGGATGTACCGGTTCCATTCGTCACGCCTGAAGGGTAAATCCAAGGTTCATCTGCTCGGGAGTGGAGCTATCCTGAATGAAGTTATCAAGGCGCAGGGTCTTTTGGAAGAGAAGTATGATATTGCTGCAGATGTCTGGAGTGTTACTAGCTACAAGGAACTCTATCAGGATGCCATAGAGGCAGAGCGGTGGAATCTGTTACATCCAAAGCAAACAGCCAAACAGCCGTATCTTCAACAGTTGTTGGAGAAAGAGCAGGGTGTGTTTGTTGCCGCTTCAGATTACATGAAGGTGCTTCCTTCAGCAGTGGCTCAATGGTTCCCCGGCCCGGTTCACTGCTTGGGGACTGACGGTTTCGGGCGCAGTGACAGCCGGGAACTATTGCGTGACTTTTTTGAGGTGGATGCCCGCTATATTGTGATTGCTGCATTGCAGCAATTGGCTGTTTCCGGAGAAGGAACCGAAGATGCGGTGGTGCAAGCAATGAAAGATTTCAATATTAACCCTGAAAAATTAAACCCACACACAGACTAGAGGAATCATATGTCGTTAGAAATTGTTGTCCCTGAAGTCTCCGATGGGGTGACCGCCGGAACGGTTATTTCCATTGTAGTTGCGGTTGGTGATCATGTCGAGGAGGATCAGACCCTGCTGGAGCTGGAAACCGACAAGGCGGTTGTAGCTATTCCTTCCCCGACTGCCGGAAAGATTACTGCCATTAATGTGTCTGAAGGGGACAGCGCTGCCGTTGGATCGGTGATCATGCTGTTGGAGGCTGCTGGCGACACAGTCAAAGAGGCTTCTCCGTCTGTGGTGGCCGCTGCCGAAGCAACAGTGGAGACAATTTCAGACGCGGAGCAGATGACAACAGCCATATCAGATGATTCCAAGCCCGACCCTCTGGATAACTTCCCGTTGCCACCTGCAACGGCAGTCATGGATGAGGAAGATATCGACCTGGCCAGCATCCGACGGGGTAATCTGGTGGCTCCTGCTGCTCCCTCGGTTCGTCGGATAGCGCGGGATCTGGGGGTTGATATCTATCAGGTTCAAGGCAGTGGCTCTGGCGGCCGAATCAGCGAGGAGGATGTCCGACTGTTCGTGCGTGATACCATGCAGCGTCTGACCGGCGCTGATTCAGCTGTTGTCGCAACAGCTGAATTCCGGGGATTGCATGCTCAGCGGCCGCTTCCCGATTTTTCCAAGTGGGGTGAGATCTCTCGCGAACCGTTATCCCGGATTCGGGAATTGACCGCCGATTCCATGAGTTATGCCTGGTCGACCATTCCTATGGTGACGCAGTACGACAAGGTTCGGATTTCTGAGCTTGAAGAATTCCGGCGTAATTTTAATTACGGTGCGACCTCCGGGAGTAAACTGACGATGACCGCAATTCTGGTCAAGGTTTGTGCCGCCGCCCTGAAAGCTTTTCCACACTTCAATAGTAGTCTGGATCTGGCCCGTAAAGAGCTGATCCTGAAGCAGTATGTGCATATCGGTGTTGCCGTAGATACTTCAGGCGGTTTGCTGGTCCCGGTGATCCGGGATGCGGACCGGAAGGGGATTGAATCCCTGGCTGTTGAGTTGAATGACCTGGCGGAAAAAACCCGGGCCAGAAAAATCACTCCGTCCGAAATGGAAGGTGGAACTTTTACGATCAGTAATCTGGGTGGTATTGGCGGGACCTCTTTTACGCCGATCGTCTATGCCCCCCAAGTTGCAATTCTTGGAGTCTCTCGAGCGGAAACAGAGCCGGTCTGGAATGGTCATGAATTTGTCCCGCAGCAGATGATGTCCTTCTCACTGACATATGACCATCGGGTGATTGACGGTGCCGATGGCGCCCGCTTCCTGCGCTGGATTTGTGAGGCGATCGAAAATCCGATTCACCTGGTCATGAAAGGATAGATTGATGAGTCAAACTGAGATTATTCCTGAGCATGCCCAGTTGGTCGTCATCGGTGCCGGGCCTGGTGGTTATACTGCCGCTTTCAAGGCTGCTGAACTGGGCCTTGCTGTCACTCTGATCGATCCTGAAGCCAATCCGGGCGGGGTTTGTCTGCATCGTGGCTGTATTCCATCAAAAGCATTATTGCATGTTGCAAAATTGGTATCTGAGGCCGAAGAATCTGTACATATAGGGGTCGGGTTTGCAAAACCTAAAATTGATGTGGAGCGGGTTCGCAGTTGGAAAAATGAAGTGGTCGAGAAGCTGACTGGTGGTTTGGGAACAAAAGTTCAAAAAATGAAAATCAGCTATCTGCGCGGAACGGCAGAGTTTAAAGATTCCAAAACGCTGCTGGTCACAACGGCTGATGGAAAAAGGGGGATACTGGATTTTGAGCAGGCGATTCTGGCGACCGGTTCGCGTCCGATCATGCTACCGGGAGTTGAGCTGGACAGTCAAAAAATCATCGATTCAAGCGGAGCGTTGGAGCTTGCCGATATCCCCAAATCTTTACTGGTGGTTGGAGGGGGCTATATCGGCCTTGAGCTGGGATCTGCTTACGCTGCTATGGGGAGCCAGGTTTCCGTAGTGGAGATGACTAATGGTTTGTTGCCCGGCTGTGACCGGGATCTTGTTTCAATTTTGAAACGCCGGCTGGATAAGAAATTTGTTTCGATTCTGCTCAACACCAAGGTTGTCGAGCTCAAAGAACAGAAACATGGTGTGTCGGTCACTCTGGAAGATAAAAAAAGCGAGCAGGCCCAAAAGCGCTTTGACAAGGTTTTGATCGCAATCGGACGGCGTCCCAATACTGAAAGCCTGGGACTTGAAAATACTCATATTAAGCTGGATCAAAAGGGCTTCGTTATAGTCGATGGACAGCAGCGGACAGCTGAATCACACATCTTTGCTATCGGAGATATTGCCGGCGAGCCGATGCTTGCACATAAGGCTTATGCGGAAGCGAATGTCGCAGCTGAAGTCGCCGCCGGACGGAAGTCGGTCTTCGATCCCCGCGCAATCCCTGCTGTCGTATTTACCGACCCGGAGATCGCGTGGTGTGGGTTAACCGAAACGGTGGCTCGGGAGCAGAACATCAAGGTTAAAACAGCAAAAATTTCCTGGCGGGGAAATGGTCGTACTCTGACCCTTGGCCGTGATGATGGCATGACCAAGTTGATTGTCGATCCAGAAACTGACCGGGTTCTTGGTGTGGCGGTTGCCGGGCCGGGTGCCGGCGAGCTGATCGCTGAAGGTGTGGTGGCTATGGAAATGGCTGCGGTGAGCGAGGATCTGCGCAAATCGATTCATCCGCACCCGACTTTGTCAGAAACCATTTACGATGCTGCGGAGATGCTGTTCAAACCCTGATCTGTCAGGGTCTGCCGAAAACAGACAGAGTCAGTTTCATTTCAAACACCGCACGCAGTATCTCCGGCATACTGTTACTCAGACGGTGATCGTCATCCACTTCAATCAGGCGTTTACCAAAGGGGCGACTGACCTCCAGAGGTACCACCTCATCACGCGTTCCGTGGATGACAACGGTTGGGGGCAGGTTGTTCAGGTCAAGTTTCTCAGCAGCAGGCCGATGGATAGCCGGGGCGCAGAGAACTAAGCCGGCAACCTGCTCAGGGTTTTCTTTCTGCAGCAACAACGCCATCAGTCCGCCCATACTTGAACCGATCACAAGAAACGGTCCGTCTTCCCGACTGATATCATCTTGAATGATTTTCAGGCGCTCTGCTTCATCTTTTACCCCGGTGCAGTTTGGGGCAAGTACTTCGCCGAATATCTCATTCAATGCTTGATATTTGCTGCCGTGAGGATCAGATTCGAGCCCGTGAAGAAATAGAAATTTCATATTTTCCGTGCCAAATCATTTAATGGATAAGTTAGTTTTCCAAGCTAAACATAGTTAGATTACTACAGGTGATCTTAACAAGCGCAAAAAAAACTACACAGGTTATTAACGCTCTGACCCATGGGAGTAGAACACGATGAAGAAACGCTGTGAATGGTGTGGAACTGATCCTCTCTACGTTGTTTACCACGATGACGAATGGGGCGTCCCTGTCCATGACGATAGACATCTCTTCGAAATGTTAACCCTCGAAGGTGCACAAGCCGGGCTCAGCTGGTTGACAATCCTCAAAAAACGGCAGAACTATCGCAAGGCGTTTAATAACTTCGATGTTGAGACTATCGCCCGCTATTCTGAACAGGATATCAATCGTCTGCTTGCGGATGCGGGGATCGTGCGAAATCGTCTGAAGATAGCGTCTGTCATCAAAAACGCGCAGGCAGTCCTGTATATACAGGAGCAGCATGAAACGCTGGATTCTTTCTTTTGGCGCTATGTCGATGGTGAACCTAGGCAGAATGTTTGGCGTTCATTTGCTGAACTGCCGGCAAGGACTGAGTTATCAGACCGGATGAGCAAAGATCTGAAGAAGCTGGGATTCAACTTTGTCGGTCCGACGATTTGCTATGCTTTCATGCAAGCGGTGGGGATGGTTAATGATCATGTCGCCGACTGCTTTCGCCATCAGGAAGTCAAAAAGCTAACCCTGTGAGATGCCACCCTGTCTCATAACACCCCGGTCATTAACAGCGTTCCCACAACCAGTGCCAGTGCGACCCGGTAATAGCCGAAAATAGCCAGCCCGTGACGGTTCAGGTAACCAACCATCCACTTAACCGACAAGAGCGCCGCGATAAATGCAAAGACAACTCCAACTGCGAGAGAAAGAGCATCGAAGGTCTGTAACATGATCTGCCCATGTTTAAGGGCGTCGTAGCCGGTGGCGGCACTGAGAGTGATCAATCCGAGTAAAAAGCTGAATTCAACTGCGGCTGAGAGGGACAAGCCCACTAGCAACCCACCGACAATAGTCACCAAGCTGCGACTGACGCCGGGCCACATAGCGATGCACTGAATCAGGCCGATGATCAGGGCCATCTGCCAGGTTAGTTCGACAATCGACCGACCGCTGTGGGCAGACCGGTCACCTTTATTTTGATTCCAGCGACTGACAGCGAGAATAGCCACGCCGCCGACAAACCAGGCCAAAACCACCGGCCAGGTTCCGAACAGGTAAGATTTTATCAGCTTATTGAAAAGTAACCCGATGACTGCAGCGGGAAGAAAAGCGGTGATAACATTGATTAATAGTTGGCGACCCTCGGTATCTTTTCCGACCAGACCGCGCAGCATCTGCTTGACTCGGCGGAAATACAATCCCAGCACAGCGATGATGGCACCGATCTGAATGCAGATAGTGTAGGCATCGGTGGCCTCCTTGGTGCGTGCATTTTGTTCGGCTGAAGCGGATGGATCGTGACCGATGGCGAGGATTCGTTCTGCAAGCAACAAGTGGCCAGTGGAGCTGACTGGCAGGTATTCTGTTAATCCTTCAACAACCCCTAGAATTGCCGCCTGTCCCAAGCTCAGTGCTCCCTCGCCCGACCTGACCTGGCTTGACGAGGGGGCTGTTTCTTGGGCTGCGGTGCAACTGTTGGCCAGCACCATGAAACTGCAAATAATAAGTAGATATGCAAGGAAGTTGTTCCTATGGAGCATAATCTTCACCCTGATCTTTAATTTATATTGGTTTGAATGCGAAATGGACACTCATAAAAGCAGCCGATAAAACCCGCAGGAAAATACCATGGCAGTCGAAAATAGTACAGTAAAGCTGGGCAGAGAAACCGCTAATTTAAAACAAATAAATACCGTTTTGGTCTTATATTATTTTCAATATGGTGTATACTTCCCGACTCACAGCACAAGATATAGTGTTTAGTGCAGATTTATCATGCACCAAAATTCGGTTTTTACAAACGAGGGAGAAACCTATCACATGGCAAAACGTTATCGCGTTATTAAGCGGAATGGAGAAACCGCTTCACTTGACATAGCAAAAATCCGCAAAGTTATTCAGTGGGCCGCAGAAGGGTTGGATATTAACCCGATTGAACTGGAATCCAATCTGGAAATCCATTTTCGTAACAATATGACGACGGGAGAAATCCATGAAACGGTGATAGAGACATCGCTGCGACTGACTTCCATTGAAGAACCGGACTGGCGGATTTTAGCAGCGCGCTTGAAACTGGTTGATTTTTACAAGCGGGTTCACATCGTACGCGGCATTCCCTACGAGTATCGCTATCCAAGTTATTGCCAGACGGTCAAAGATTTTGTTGCTAAAGGAATTTATACCCCGCTGCTGTTGGAAAAATATTCTGAAAAGGAACTGCATAAGGCGGGACAGTTTCTGCAGCAGGATTACGATTATGACTTCGATTATGCCGGGATCAGTCTGCTGATGAAACGCTATATGCTGGAATATGACAATCAAGTGATTGAAATGCCGCAGGAGGCGTTGCTGACGATTGCTCTGCTGATCGAACAGAATCAGCCGCACGACATCCGCTTGCTGCGGGTTCGCGATACCTACAGTATGCTGGCTAAGCGCAAAATTTCCCTGGCGACACCGATCCTGATCAATCTGCGTAAACCGAACGGCAATCTGTCGAGCTGCTTTATTACCGCTTTCGATGATGATACCAATAGTATCTTTCACACCTTTGAGCAGGTTGGTCAGATCAGTTCCGGTGGCGGTGGGGTCGGTGTGAGTATCAGTCGGATTCGTTCGCAAGGTGCGCGTATCCGTAACTCCCTTGGCCGGGCAGGTGGCGTGGTGCCGAATATTCGTGTCGTCAACGATATTGCCCTCTATTTCAATCAAGGTGGAAAACGGGCCGGAGCTGTGACCGTGGCACTGGATAGCTGGCATCTGGACATAGAGGGGTTCCTCGAGCTACAGACCGAAAACGGCGATCAGCGGCGCAAGGCCTACGATGTGTTTCCACAGGTGGTAGTGACCGACCGTTTCATGCGGGCCGTAGAAAGCAGCGAAGATTGGTATCTGTTCGATCCCCATGAAATTCGCAGTAAATACGGGTATGAGCTGGCGGATCTGTGGGGTGAAAAGTTTGAGCAAGCTTTGTTGCATCTGTACAAAGAGGTCGAGGCCGGGCGGATCGAACTATATGAAAAGGTCAATGCCAAAGCTCTTTACAAGCAGATCATGAAGGTGCAGATCGAAAGTGGAATGCCCTATATAGCTTTCAAAGATACCATCAACCGTGCTAATCCGAACAAGCATGTCGGGATCATCCCCTGCACCAACTTGTGTGTGGAATCTTTTTCTGTGGTCAAGCCGACCAAGATCGGGCCACAGCGTTTCGCAGATGATACCATCAGTCGGGATATCGAACCTGGGCTGGTGCATACCTGTAATCTGGTCTCAATCAACTTGGCTAACCTGGAAGATGGCGAACTACCGGGGGTTTGCGAGACCTCGGTACGTATTTTAGATAATTGTATTGATATTACCGATGTTCCGGTTGCCGAAGGGCAGCGCCACAATGAACTGTTGCGGACCATCGGCGTTGGCCTGATGGGATTGGCCGATTATCTGGCCAAGCGTGATCTTCCCTATGTCGGTGCTGCAGATGCCGTGGAAAAACTGGCTGAGAGTTTTGCTTATTATTGTACTTCCGCCAGTTGTGATTTGGCGCAGGAGCGGGGGCACTATCCCCTCTATGCAGGGAGTGACTGGTCGAATAATTTGATCCTCAGTCGTGAACGCAGTTGGTTTGCCGAGCATGCCAGTCTGAATTGGGATGAACTGTTCGATCGGATTGGCGTGCATGGAATACGCAACAGCCATATCACCGCGATTGCTCCGAATACCAGCAGTTCTATCGTCCAAGGATGTACGGCGAGTATATTGCCGATTTTTAGTAAATTTTATATCGACAACAACAGCAATGGCACTGTTCCGGTCGTGCCGCCGTTTATCAAAGACAAACTCTGGCACTATCAGGAATCGAAACATATTGATCAGAAAATTGTGGTTGACGTGGTTTCCCGGTTACAGAAATATGTAGATACTGGAATTTCCATGGAGTTGCTGTTTAATTTAAATAAAAATATCACCGCTAAAGATATCTATGAGACCCATATGGATGCCTGGAAAAAAGGGTGTAAAGCGATATACTATACCCGCAGTATCCAGAAGAACGGCAATATCAGCTCGGAAAAGGAAGAATGCGTATCCTGTGCGGGATAGTTTCTAAATTGGGAAAAAGCCAACAACCAGGAGAAAAAAATCATGGAACCAAAGCGACTATTTAACCCGGAAGGGGACGATTCACTGGAAAGCCGGCGGATTATCGGCGGTAACAGCACCAATATTTTCAATCTGAACAATGTGCGCTATCAGTGGGCGAATAAGCTCTATCGCAACATGATGGCTAATTTCTGGATTCCCGAGAAAACTGATCTGTCCAGTGATATTGAACCCTATAAACATTTAACTGTTGAAGAGCGGCAGGCTTATGACGGAATTTTGTCGTTTCTGATTTTTCTCGACAGTATCCAGACCAATAATTTGTCAAATATCAACGATTATATCACCGCGCCAGAGGTCAACCTGTTGCTGGCAATCCAGCAGTATCAGGAAGCGATTCACAGTCAAAGTTACCAATACGTTGTTGAATCAATCATCCCGACAGATCGGCGCAACTCCATTTATGACAAATGGCGAACCGATAAGGTTCTGTTTGAACGCAATGTATTTATTGCCCAGATTTATCAGGATTTTATCGAGAAACCAGCACAAGAACGGTTCTTTAAAGTTATTATTGCCAATTATCTGCTGGAGGGATTGTATTTCTATAATGGATTTAACTTTTTCTACAATCTGGCTAGCCGGAATCTGATGCTGGGTACCTCGGAAGTGATTCGCTATATCAACCGTGATGAATTGACTCACTGTGTTCTGTTCGAACTTATTGTGCGTGAAATCCGTGAACTGGATCCCAGTTATTTTCCTGTTGACGAAGTAGAAAGTTTATTTCGTCAGGCTGTCGATCAGGAGATTTCTTGGACCAACCATATTATTGGCAATGGGGTGCTAGGAGTCAGTGAAGAAACCACCGAGATGTATACCAAGTGGCTGGCGAATGAACGCTGGAACAAGCTGGGTTTTGACAGCAAACTCTATGCAGGATTCGACAAAAATCCATATAAGCATCTGGAAAAACTGGCTGACACGGAAGGTGAAGGCAGCGTAAAAAGTAACTTTTTTGAGTCGACAGTCTCGGCCTACAATCAGTCGTCGGTGCTGGATGGGTGGGATGATTTTTAATCGTTCACGCTGCGTTGTGCGTGAATAAAATCAATAAAAAAGGGCCCAGTCGATAACTGCTGGGCCCTTTTCTGTTACACGCTGCTGTTAGCGTTCCATGGTGATATCGACATTCAGTTCATCGGCAACCGTCGATAAATCTTCTTCCAATTGGTCAAAAGGAAGATCTTCTGGAACCTGGATATAAATGGTCATGTTATAGAGTGTTGCTCCACTTTGCGGTGAGGAGTGTCTAGCGGAATCAAGCTGGAGGATGCTGAGCCGTTTATCGGCCAGAAATTGACTGGTTTTGTAGACAATACCCGCCTGATCCAATCCTTCGATATGGAGGGTGCAGGTTTTGTAACTGCTCTGGTTTTTTTCCTGTAGAGGTTGCAGTGGTCGTACAAAGGCAGAAATGCTTTTATCCAGTTCCAGTCGACGACATTCCCTGGTGAGCAGCTCCTCAATATTTGCTAATTGGCTTGAAAACAGCAGGCTAAGGGTGAACTCATCTGCCAGCATCGACATGGTGGTGTCTTCCAGATTACAGTCGTTTTCGTAAAGCAGGCGTGTGACATCGGCCACAATTCCAGCTCTATCTTTGCCAAAAGCGGTCATAATATAGCGGTTTGCCATGATTCTCCTCCTGTGGATTGGGTCATTGCCGTGCATTTAAACACAGTTGAGAAAAAAGGCAAAGATTGCGATTGAGTTCAGTGTCTGACTTGCCCCTCTCAGGATGAGGGGAAGAGCCGTTTGTTGATTATTCAGGGATAACCCTCGATGATCCTGGGGATGGTCCCGAGTCTACTGCAAAATTGCTAGAACTAACGCCATCAGGAACTGACCGGAGGTCAGTCCTCTCGTTATCAGTCTATTTATTTCACGATCGATTCAATTTCCAGCCCAATTTGAATCTCATCGCCAACGATGATCCCGCCAGTTTCTGTGGCTTTATTCCAGTTCAGGCCAAAATCCTTGCGATTGATTGTTCCGGTTGCCTCAAATCCGGCGCGTAGCTTTCCTTTTGGACCCGTTGTTGTTCCCAGAAAACTCCCTTTCAGGACGATCTCTTTGGTTATCCCCTTGATTGTCATATCCCCCAGCAAGGTGATATTGTCGCCGCTGCCGGTCACTTTTTTGCTTTTGAAATGAATTTCCGGATACTTGGCGGCATTGAAAAAATCGGCGCTGCGGAGGTGTTCGTTCCGTTTTTCATTTCGGGTATCGACAGAGGCTGTCTGGATGGTTGCTTCTGCCGAAATAATGGTTTTGGTCTTGGGATCGGCTTCCACTACTCCGACAAAATCGTTGAAGTTGCCACGAACCTTGAAAACGACTAGATGTTGAACCGAAAAATGGATTTGGGTGTGAGGGGTATCGACCTGAAAAGTTTCGGCAAAGGAGGTCGAGGCAATGAACAGGGTGGCGAGCAAGAGTAAAGATAGTTTCTTTATCATAGTGATGCTCCTTTTAAGGTGGTGACACTGATATATTACTTATTTGGTAATATATCAGTGTGTGTGATATCGGACAACCCACGCAACATATATAACTGTTGAACTGAGTTCCTCCAAAAAAACTGCAGGGCAGCAAAATATTCCTGTCTTTTCTTTATCTTGAGACTTATTTTAAAGAAATGTGAGGCTCAGGAATGTATGCTGGAAGACATTTCCAACAAAATATACAACCAACTGTCCGTTGAGTGATAATTGGTGGTAAAAATCAAAAAATGAGGTGATATGTGAAAATTTGGATTGATGCCGACGC
>JASJGU010000273.1:0-3259 GCA_033791385.1 Desulfuromusa sp. | reverse complement strand
ACATAGGGTGGTTTCTCTTTAAGTGGTTGCTGGATTCGATAGTGGAACGCGGTGGTGTTCGCCCTGGCAAAGGGATTGTACGTTGCTGCAGATGATATAATCAAGCGGATACGGTTTCTTTTCGCACCAGCGGGGTGATACTGCAGGACAATTCACCTCCGCTCAGCCAGATCTCACCATCCTGCACCGTGCATTGCAACTGCATGCTGCGTTGCACGAAGCTTGTCAAATTCTTGCTTGCAACGGCAGGAAGTTCGATGACAGTCAAATTGGCAAAGCGTTGCAGTTTGTCGGCGTTTCGCTGCCACCATAGACCAGCGCCACGGCCGCCGTAGAGGTACAGGAATACCTGATCCGCGCGACTACAGGCCTTGCGTATCCGACGTTCATCCGGCAGGCCAACGTCAATCCAGAGCTGAATTTCGTTGGTTAAATTCTTCTGCCAGAGATCGGGTTCTTCGTCGATACACAACCCTTTGGTGAAACTCAGATGCTCATTGGCGTGCAGGGCAAAAGCGAGCAACCGTATCATCATCCGCTCGTCGGTCTCCGAGGGGTGGCGCGCCAAGGTCAGCGGATGTTCGGCGTAATAGTTGCGACCCATGTCAGAAACCTGCAGATTGATTTTAAAAATAGTGGCTGTCAGCGCCATTGAGTGTCCTTAAGAGAGTCAAATAGTAGGGTTTTTCTCGATTATCAGTTGCTGGTTGGAGCAGAAAAACGGAGAAAATAGGCTAAATAGCCTGTATGTTGGTTCACTTTCAAGAATAGAACCTTCAGTTCTTATTGACCGGCCGATAAACGATCAGTCCATTCTTCCCCGCGAGGTATGAGAGTAACTCTTCGTCTACCACCTTTTTCAGGAACAACCTTGAGGAGGCATGCCTGAGGAAGACCTTGCCTGCTTTTTTAACGACAATGCCGCTATGGGACACATCCAGTCCTGGGTCGAGGCTGTAAATGCCAACATAGTCACCACTGCGTAATCGGGTAAGTAGCGATTCATTGACCGCTTCGGGCAGAATAAAGACAATCCCCCGTTTCTTTACCGGATACCCAGGCAGATACAGTGTGCCGTCTGCCTTTTGGTTCAATTGCTTCTCGACCCGGCGAATAGCTGTCCCGCCGACCAGATCGGTCACATTGTGCAATTGGGTGAAGTCCCCATCCCCCCATTCAGAGAAAAAATGATTCCGGTTTAAAAAATTGACCCGTCCTTCGCGGTAACGGATGCGGCGCAGCGTCTTCTTGAATTCATCCAAATTGGAGGTTCTGCGGAGCGCTTCTACGTAGTCGAGTAGGGTAAAGCAATCAACGCCATCAAGCCGGAGCACAAACCTTTCGGCTGTCTCAGCGGTACCGATCAGGGAGTTGGCTACGTAGGGCGTTTCGAGAAAAGCTGCAGAGATGAATGTGACTCTCTGTCCCGGGTCCGGAATTTGTCCGGCTTCGCTCAACAGATGTTCAATTTTTTCCCGGTTCCAGTCTCCCAGATTGACGGTTTTCTTCCTTGGAGCCGAACAAGAGATCAAAAAGACCGACAAGACCGTGAAAAAAGAGATTCTCAAGACCATGCGGCGGATGCTGGAACTTCCTATTTTTGAACATAAATATGGCGACAGGCTTTTTAAATACATAATCAGTGAGGATCTTCTCTCCGAGCTTTCCTAAAAGTTCTATCCACAGAGGTGAACAGCTGTTCAATATCACCTTTTAGTTCCGTTAGCTGCTGCCCACGCCCTTTATACTGTTATCACATTTGCGTGCTCGTATGTGTTATGCAAGGTAGCATGCAGAAAGGGGCGCTGACCAGCATGTTGCCGAGACGGCACCCAAGTACTCTAGCGGCACTTATGGTGCTGCCTGGTTTATATTTGGAAGGCCGTGATCGTAGTAGCCCAGCCGTCGTGAAGCAGAGATCAGGAGTCTGCACCCAGTTGACAAGCGGCGGTGGTTCGTGTCGTCTGACAATGTGATCGGAAAAATCAGATTCAGGGTCGTACCACGTCAAGTTGTAGGGCAGCCATTGACCATCGAAATTCTGCTACACTGAACAACACTGTCTTGACGGAAGAGCACATAAAAAAAGCCCCCGTTCATCACGGAGGCTTTTTGCAACTTCATGGGCTAGAGATTACTTCATCCCTTTGCAATTAGAGTAATAGGTGACTGTTGCCGGCCAGTCGGAAAAGACCCCGATCACGCCGACATCCTGAGCAAGCACATCAAGCACCTCAAGCATATCGCCGTCATTGTTGATCACCGGGGCGACGCTCGCGTAATAGAAACCACCGCCGGATGAGAGAAATCCGGAGCGTTCGAGCGTCCAGGTGATAATTTTAAGGCCCGCCTTTTTGGCTTCTTTGGCATAGATCGAAGGAACAATTTTGTCGTCACCGTCGAGCGCCACCAGAACGTACATGGGTGGAGCAATAATTTTCACACCCTGCTGAACGAGTTCTTCCATTGTTGGAGACCAGCTTGAGGGATCTGAGGGATCAAAGTTCGGGTCACCATAGCGCCCGTCGAGAAAAACCCCTTGCTTTCCGAAATCTGGTTCGTTGTGCAGCCAATACAGAACATCGCCGAGATTGAAGGACTGGGCAAAAACCTTCTTCGGCGAAACGCCTGCGTCCTTGTATTCGTTGATCATCTGCTGGGCATATGCTTCCTGGGTATAATCCCCCTGATACGGCATTTCAACGCTGGGAGATTTCAGTTCGGGTGTCATTTTGACGCCCAGGCTTTTGAACAGCGCGATGCTTTCGGCGTGGGTCATCAGCGTGCCGTGCTCGGCATAAAGGTCGGTACGGTAATTAGCCGTGGCATCCATGTATTCTTCAACCGTGGTGGCATTGGAGTTGGACGCATCCATCTTACCCTCGAGCGTTCTGAATTCATCGAGGGTGATGTCGCTGGTGCAACATTGCGCACGAGCCGGAGTTATGGTTGCGCCGGTCAGCGGGTCAATAACCGCAGGTTCAAATGGTACCGTACATTTCTCGGCCAGTTCGGGAATGGCCAGAATGTTGGTGGTGGTGTGCAGATCGCACTGGGAATGGCGGCAGACCAGTTCGCGATCACTGGTAAAAGTCACATCACACTCAATAACTCCTGCTCCCATTCGTGCAGCAGCCATGTACGATTCTTTGGTATGTTCGGCAAACTGCAGAGACGCACCGCGGTGACCGATCGAAAAATCGGTCCGTTTGAATGGCCCTTCAGAGCATTTCATCAGCTCTTCCTTCAACTTGCTTTC
>JASJGU010000272.1:0-7685 GCA_033791385.1 Desulfuromusa sp. | reverse complement strand
CATGCTCTCAAGCCGAGAAGCGATTCACCCAGTAAAACAAGCCTGATCCACTCGATGGCTGGTGTCACTATCTTTATCGTGGCAGCTGCCCTGGCAGTGGCTATCTATTTTTGGCGTTCTGGAGGCTTTTAGATTTGCCCTTCGAGCATCATATCTTTACAGTTGTAGAGTGACCCTGCGGAGGTAATTGCGATGGCCAAGTTAGAGATAAAAGATTTGTCTGAAAGTATTGAGCTCGATCGAGCTGCAATGAGTTCAATCTACGGTGGCTCTAAAACGCCACTTATTAGCCTGGATCGCAGGAACAAGGCCGGAAAAAAAATGGCCCTGCTTTTTTTTCCAGAAAAAGGCCGCAAGACATAGCGCGGGCTGTAATCGATTAGCTTTGCTCTGCCACCTGACGGTGCACTAGTTGGTGATACATACCCTGGCGCGCCAACAATTCCTGGTGGTTACCTTCCTCGACAATATTGCCATCGTATAACACCAGGATTTTATCCGCTCGCATGATGGTGCTTAGTCGATGGGCAATGACCACTGAGGTTCGGTTATTTAGCACTGCGTGCATATTTTCCAGGATATTACTTTCAGATTGTGTGTCCAGTGCAGAAGTGGCTTCATCTAATATAAGTACTTTGGGATCATGATAGAGTGCTCGTGCGATGCAAACGCGTTGGATTTGACCGCCCGATAAGCCGGTGCCGCGCTCACCGATTTTTTGCTCGTAACCCAGTGGCATAGCACTGACAAAGCCATGTGCGTCTGCCAGTTTAGCGGCTTCGACGACACGCCGCTGATCGGGATTTTCGTCTCCCGCTGCGATATTGTCAGTGACAGAGCCAGAGAACAACAGGTTGCCCTGCATAACGTAGCCCAACTGCGATCGAAAATACTGTTTGTCCACCAGGTTAATATCGTAATCATCTACATAGATATGCCCTTCGCTCGGCGTATAGAATCCGACAATTAACTTGGCTAATGTGGTCTTTCCGGAGCCGCTTTGGCCTACGATCGCGATCATCTGCCCTGGTTCAATATCCAGGCTGATGTTTTCAAGTACATAGGGCGTCTCTTTACCGCCATAGCGAAAATAAACATTGTCAAATTTAATGTGGCCCCTGAGATCTGGCAACAGTATTCGCGATTCAGGATCAAGAGGATTTTGTTCCGGTTCGACATCCAGCACATCGCCTAGCCGTTCCATGGCAACGGCGGTTTCCTGTAGTTCGTCCCACATTCCAATCAGTGCCATGACCGGTGACATAGCACTGCCCATTAGCATATTAAACGCCATCAGTTGGCCACTGGTTAGCTGGCCAGCGATGACCGAATTGGCCCCGACCCATAGGATTGATACTGTCGCTGCGGTGCTGAGTAGTTCACTGATAAAACCGGTGTAGGTGTCAAAGCGCTGTGCGTTGTATTGAACATTGAGGGATTTAACATACTTTTTTTCCCATCTCATGCGCATGGCGCGCTCGATTCCCATCGCCTTAACGGTTTCTGCGCCACTGATGGTTTCCATTAGTACAGATTCTGCATCGGTAGCGGTCTCAAATTCTTGCCTGGCATAATCCTTCATTTTTGGAGTTATCAGTACGGTAAATAGCGCGATGGGAATAATGAAGCCAATCAACATGAAGGTCATTTTGGTGCTATACATGAAAAGCACGATAAAATAGATGAACATCATCAGTACATTAAGCAGGGTACTAATGGTTGACTCCGTCATAAAGTCGCGGACTGTCATGTTCTCCTGGAACCGGGCGAAAATATCTCCGGTGCGGCGGGAGTCAAAAAAACCAAGGGGTAGCGAGAGCACGTGCTGAAAAAACTGGGATATCATGGTGAAGTCGAGCTTGCGCAACATAAATGCCGAGAGCATGCCGCGAATAGACGAGGTTATATTGGTAAATAGGCTGACGATAACCAGTCCCACGATCAACACATTGAGTAAGCTTACGTTTTGGTGTACCACCACGCGGTCCAGGATATTTTGCATGATGATTGGCGGGGCCACGCCCAGCAATTCGATAACCACCGTCGCTAGGATCAAGTAACCCAATAGACTTTTATACGGCGATAGATAAGAGGCAAAGCGAGCCCAGGGGGATGCTGATGCGGCTTCCGCTCGAAACTCCTGACCGGGAGAGAAAACCAGGCAGGTTCCGCTCCAGCCTTTTTCGAATTCTGCCACCGTCATCTTTGCATAGCCTCTTGCGGGGTCTGCCACCCACACATGATTTTTCGATATACCATAGACGATTATGTAGTGATAGCCTTCCCAGTGTGCGATGAAAGGCAGCTCAAAACCTTGAAGCGTGTCAAAGGTACACTGCACACCGCGGGTGCTGAAACCCAGGGATTCTCCCACTTTGGCAAGGCTATCAAGTGTTGCACCCTCGGTGGTTACATTGGCCATATCGCGCAATTTGCCAAGGGTCATCGAAATCCCATAGTGCTTGCAGATCATTGCCAGACAGGCGGCACCACAATCAGTTTCTTCAGCTTGCTCAATAAGCGGAAAGCGACGCACGACCTTTTCGCCCAGACCCGGCTTGGAAACCATGTCGAGGGCAAAAGCGCGTTTGCGACGCTGTGCCAGCTTTTTTTGTCGGGTAATTTCTCGCTCGGAACTCTCGATTTTCTTTTCAAGGGATTCTTGCGCTTGCTTGTTTCTCTCCAAAACAAAGCTTAATGTATTTTCGGGTATTACCAACAAAATGGAGTCGGTTTCGGCAATAGCGGATGCAAATTGCCCAGCCTCGCTCAGGGCTGATAATTCGCCGAAAGAGTCGCCATGAGCAAGGTTTGCAAGCGAGTACTCAGTGCCGTCCTCCGTGCGGTTGAGCTTTACCTTACCCTGGTGGATGATGTAGAGCCTGCGGTCTTCAAGGGAGTCTTGTTCTAGAATGGTTTTTCCGGCAGATACGCGTTTTACTCCGACACTACTAACATACTGTTCCAATTCTTTGTGGGCGACTTTACCTTTCAGGTCGAACAGGCGATTGACAATTCCACCTGCCATGCGAATGGCCGCGTAGTTGGTGATAAAATGCGTTGCAGCCTTATTATTCGCCAGAATATTTTTAAAAGCCGATCTGAGTATAAATACGATGTCACATTTTGCCGATGCCCTGACCGAGTATTCCTGGTTGTGGTCTCGTATGGCGCCAAGCTCGTCAAATATATCGCCCTCCTTGCGTATGCCGAGACTGCGTTCCTTGCCCTGGTTCGATGAAAACAGCCTGACAGAACCCTTGCGAATGAGGTAGATGCCCGCACTTTTCTCACCGATTTCAAATATTGTATCGCCAAAGGAGAAGTGACGCGTTTGCGCATCTTCGGCAAGTTGTTTGAGTTCAGCAGGAGTAAACGCGGAGAAAAACTCAATGGTACCCAAAAAGTCGACCATTGGATCTTGTGGCGTTAATGTTCCTTCGCTCATAAGTAAATCCTCTACCTATACACCTGGTTGCAAACCATTGCGGTCAATGTTTTTATTTGATGTGCCCGGTTATGCCAGCTAGCCGGCAATATTTCTTATAGGGTCCAGTACCAGATCAATGATTCGTCGTTTGCGCACGGTAATTTCGGCCTGGGCTTTCATGCCGTAGCGAATCGGGGTTTTTTCACCATTGATGCTAAAGTAATCTTTATCCAGTCCCACGCGGGCGGTGTAATAGGCCTGTTTAGACTGGGGATCACTGGAAGTGCTTGGGGAGATATACTCCAGTTCACCATGCAGAAGTCCGTAGCGTTGGTAGGAAAAGGCGTTGACCTTGACCTGGACTTTCATGCCGACACGAAGAAAGCCCCGGTCTTGCTCAAGAATCAATACTTCAAGTATCCTCCTGGAGTCTTCAGGAGCGAGTACCAGAATAGGTGCTTTATCCTCGACATTGATTCCCGTCTGCTCTATCAACATTTTTGTGACTATGCCGTCCATCGGAGACCTCAAACGCAAGTTGTTGTCTTCGTCGATGTCCTCGAAGGTCACTCTTGAGCTGGACAAATAGGTTGATCTGCTGAGCCTCAACTCAATTTCTGCAGCTCTCTCGTCCTTATCAATTTGTAGCAGTGTGCTTTCATATTGGTTTTCCAGGCTCAAAAGTTGCTGGGATTTCTTCTCAATCTCGTCTCGTTTCTTGTTATAGACCTTACTCAGGCCAACTTCGAATTCTCCCAGTTCTGCCAACGCGAGTTCGTAGTCGAACTGCTTGACTTTATAGTCATTTCTCTTCTCGGTGAGCTGTGACTTGGAAATGCCACCGCCGCCTTCAGAGTTGAATAGTCGTTGATGAGATGCCAAAATTGATTTTGCGTGTTTTCTGGCATCGTCTGCCTTTGATAGCTTGGTGCGCACTTTTTTCAGCTTCAGTGCTTGCTCCTCCCCTAGCTGGGCGATGGCTTCTGCTTCCAGCTTCTGTTGAGCAATACGGTCTGCGTTCAGTTTGCTTTTTAGGATCGCCAGCTCCCTTTCCCTGAGTCGTCTTTGCTCGGGAAACTCATCGAATGCCCGTTTGGCTTTTTCATAGAGACCTTCTGCCGTGTCAGCAGCGGCAGCCACTTGTATTGCTTGCGGAGAATAGACTCGGGCGAGAATGTCTCCCTTGGTCACTGGCATCCCCTCGCTTACATAGATGTCAATGAGTTCGCCTTTCATCGGCGTTTGTACTTTATACTGTTCAGCTTCTGGTGATATCGACCCGTTGGCTTTAACCAATACGTCCGCCTTGCCGATAAATGCCCACGCAACTGCACAGACAAGAAAAGCTAGCAGTACGAGAATGATGGCGCGCATCATCCTTGAGGGTTCTGCCGAGAGCACAGATATGCCCTCGGCCCCGTAGCTATCCAATAAGTCGCCAAGCCGATTTTTCGATTTATAGTATTGAGGGCTCACGATTACTCCTCCGTAGGGTAGGGCAGCAATTCAAGTTTGGTCTTCAATAATTGATCACTCAGTACAACACCCAGATCCGCTATCCAGCTGCGCTGTCTGCTGACCTCTTTTTGAATCGCTCCGTATAGCTGAGTTATTTCTATTGCCGGAGCTATTTGAAGCAGGGTATAGCCGTCAACGGCTGCTGCACTATCAGAAAAGCTTGAGCGCAGTCTATCCGCCTGGATTTGATATTCACGGGATACGGGTTCCTCGATGCGCATGACGCTGGTAATGCCGCCTGCCTGCAGGTACTTGGCCCATTGTTGTGCGGCGTTGTCGTAGCGAAGATTTACATCTGCTATCAATAAGTCCTTGTACTGCTCAAAGTCAGCGTTGGTTAAATTGAGGTAGTGAGAATCTTCCAGGGGCTTAAGCAATTTCCTGAATTCCAGTAGATCATTGGCGTAAGCCTCAGTGGATTTACTCAGTTCAAGTGCTTGAAATTCGCGCTCTACTCGCTGTAGCCTTGTTATCGCTTGATCAACCTGAACAGGCCATTTTGTGTTGTTCCTCAGGGAACCCAGTATATCGGTGGCTTCGCCAGGATCTCCATTTTTCCAGGAAGTTAGTGCTCGTTGATACGCAAAAATTGTAGACTGGTCGGGTAGTTGATTGTCAATTACCGGAGCGGCTTTGTCCTGGAACAGGGCGGTTTCGAATTCTACTGTGCCATGTAATTGGATCAGGGAGCCAAGCTCAGCATGCTCAATTGTCGCTATGCTATCCTCGTACATTTTCGCGTCCCGCTTTAGTGGATCGAGTCCGCTTAGTCTCGGGTAATTCTTTTCAGTATCGCGAATATGGGATAACAGTGTTTCCATGTTGCCACTGGTGATACCTGCGATAGCTGAAGCAGAAAGAACGTTGACAGTATTTCCATAGAGAGAATAACTATGCCGAAGTTGCCTGACCTGGCTCAGGACGTTTTTTTGTAGCGGCATGAATTCCGGGTCGATCGCTGCGATCTGGGACAGGATTTGTCGGTATCTATTTGGCCCATGATTCCAGTAGTCCAGTAAGGCCTTCATTTTGATTTCGTCTTCAAAAATTTCGATCTGGCCATCGATGCCGTCACTGTTGAAAATAAATTCCTCAAGGTCTCCAACCCATGCCAGTAGACCAAGATATTCGACGCCGGTGCTGATGTTGGGAAAATTAAGCTGATACTCTTTCAGCAGCTGTGAAGCGGCCACATAGTCGTGATTGTTTATGAGTGCTAGCCATTGGGGTAGCGCTGAATTGATAACTGCCTTTGTTGCGATTGTTTCAATATCTGTATTTTTCGGATATTTCAACAAATAGCTGTTTGCTAGTTTAGCGCTTTCGGCGTACTTTCCCTGCGCTGCAAGCTGCTTGATGCTTGCGACGCCGGAGGGATAGAAAAAGTAGGCCAGTGCGAGCACGGCGACAATGGCGATGCCGGTAGCGACAGGCTTTGAGATTCTGGCATTGACTTTCGAATTTCCCTGGAATGCTCTACCTATCTCCCTGGCATGTTTTTTTGCTATACCGATTTTTCCGGGAGGGTGGCCAGCTTTTTGTATATTGCCTGATTCTGAAGCCGCTTCGTCGTCTCGTTTTGATTCAAGCTTGTCGCCGTTTTCTGCATCGTCATTACAAAAAATATCAAGGAATGATGTCGGCGAGTCGACAAACATGGTGTGCTCGGCGATTGATCCAGATTCAGCAGGTTCAGCATGAAAACAACCCCGCACTTCTCATGGAACTTATTGAAAAGAAAAAAGAATTGGACGAAGCATTGATAAGTTAATATCCTGTTTTCTATTAATTTGAAAATAAGTTGTAAATAAGATAATTTTCAAGGGCAAGAGTAGTTGGGGGCAGGCAATGGTTGTTTTGCTCATGATGAGCACAGGATTTGCCTGGCGTGGTAGATAAAAAAATATGGGTGATACTATCGACGATTCTCTGGATGTAGAAGAGGTAGGGGGCAGACTCAGCCGGAAACAGAGTGCCCTGGTTACAGAAGACGATGATCTCGGTGCTGGTCTTGATCCCGTAAAGGCCTATTTGCGAGAAATGGGGGCGGTTCCACTCCTGAGCCCGGCTGAAGAAACGGTTATTGCAAAACGTATTGAAAAAGGAGACCGCCAGGTACAGCGGGCCCTTTTCTCTCTCCCCATGACGCTCAAGAAGTTTCAATCATTTCGAGAAATGATTGAAGAGGGCAAGCTTATTAGCGATATCCTCCGAGGGCTTGATGATGGAGATGATGACACCTTCCTGCAGAAAGAGCAGGAGAATTTTTTATGGAAAATCAGTGAGGCGGAGAGACTTGAGCTTGAACGGGCGGCTCTCAGGAAGGATATCCTCTCTCCTGATGCCGATACCAAAAAAATTGTGAGCACCATGGTGCGTACAGATCGTATTACCCTGTCTATTGTTGATCTCTTTAAAAAAGATCGCCTCCATAATAAATTTGTCGATGACCTGTTGTCTTCCTTTAAGAAAATGACTAAGCAGTTTGATTTGGTCCTGAGCAAATTGGAGCAGGAGCCGGATGAGCCGAAATATGAGATTCTGGCTCGCAATCTTGAAGAGCTGCATGGCATTGATAGGGAGACCTTGGGCAATGTCGTGATTCTCATTGCCAAGGGCCGAGGTGTTGGACTTGTAGCAAAGCAGGAGCTCACCCGTGCCAACCTCCGGTTAGTGGTGAGCGTTGCTAAAAAATATGCCAATCGGGGTCTGCAGCTTCTTGATCTTATTCAGGAGG
>JASJGU010000271.1:0-4251 GCA_033791385.1 Desulfuromusa sp. | reverse complement strand
AAAGGGATTACGGCCCTTTGGTAAAGCCGTTTAGTCAAGAAGAAAATAGATAACGAGGTTTCTACTTTGCCAATATACGAACTAAGCGACACCGGCATTAAACGCCTACAGAAAACAACATTTGCTGACCGGGGTATCCGTGAGCGGCAGGATATTCAGCGACTGTTAAGAGAGCAGATCGAGATCATCTCTGACCAGACAATGGTGATTGCGGAAGAGTTCGGCGATTGGGATGCAAGCCGGAGGCGGATTGATCTGCTTTGCATCGACAAAGAAGCCAACCTAGTTGTCATTGAGCTGAAGCGCACCGAAGACGGTGGGCATATGGAGCTTCAGGCCATTCGCTATAGTGCTATGATCTCAACGATGACTTTTGACCAGGTTGTTGAGGCGCATAAATCCTTCCTGACCAGTAACGGGTCGGAAGAAGATGCTCAACAAAGAATCCTTGAGTTCCTCGACTGGGAAGAACCGGATGAAGATTCTTTTGCCCAGGATGTCCGGATTGTTCTGGCGTCAGCCGAGTTTTCTAAAGAGCTCACCAGTGCGGTGCTATGGCTTAACGACAAGGGAATTGATATTCGCTGCGTCAAGATGGAACCATTCTACGACGGACAACGAATCCTGTTGGACATTCAGCAGGTTATCCCTTTACCTGAGACCGAACAATTTCAGGTCCAGGTGAGACAGAAGAAACAGAAGGAGCAACAGTTCAGAACATCATCTCGGGATTTTTCAAAATTCAATCTCTCGATTGGAAGGCGTTCTTACCACGGACTGAATAAGCGTAATCTTATGCATCAATTAGTGAGTGAAGTCATTCAGGTGGGAGCTAACCCAGAAGAACTCGCTGATATTATTAGCTGGCGCAAAGGGAATCTTTTCATTTGCTTTGATGGCTTACTCGATGAAGAGCAATTTTCAGAACAGCTAATGACGCTCGACACCGGAGGCAAGCTGCCTAAAACAAAACGCTATTTCTGCAAACAAGACGAACTGTTTCAGGTTGACGGTAAGACTTATGCCATGACCAATCAGAGGGGTGTAAGAACGCTAGAGGCAGTGGACCTGCTGACTGAAAAGTACCCTCAGCTTGAAATCGCTATTGAGAAAGAATAATTTGCAGAAACGACGCTAACATCGAGGTTGTCTAGAGTCTAGGATGCTTCGTTGGGCGTGTTGACGTTCTTTCAGGTAAGTAATAATGAACCCAGGCCAGAAAGTCAGAATCAAGACAGATCCTTCTCATGTGGGTGTGAAGGTTAATTATGCAAGTTTTGTGATTTGCTGACAGAAGTGAAGGCCATTATCGGCGAGGCTCCGCAATAGAAGGAAGGGACTAACTATGCCAACAGTAGGGTGGATTCAAGAAACCGCATGGGATCGCTTATTAGAGCGTGGTTCCATTGGTGCGCCTATTAGTAATCCTGAGTATCCTTGCCGGGTCTGCGGTGAGGCGTTTGCATCCTTATCTGCCAGGGACCAGCATGAAATCAATCATCCCGTTTTGAATCCTTCTATTTTCATCGGTGGTAAAGAGATTTGCAGTGAGCACTTATTGGTTACCTCGCCACTTGCTTCTGATGGTGTATTTATCCGCAATGTTAATTTTCTAAGCATCAATGGAAAGGTTTATGGTTCGGGTGCCGACCTGCTCAATAAAATCGCTGAAGCCTCCAGCAGCTTTTTGGATGTGCATTACGGAAATTCAAATATCGATCGGCGATTGAAAATCACTGTCCGAATTGCAGATGCGGCGGAATTACAGCGTGTCGATGAGGCTTTTATCCAGTGCTTTGAAGTGATGGGAATAAATGATGCGGCCATATTGGCGTTTACTCAAAAGGTTAGCGAGTTGCAGTCCGTACAAACATACAGTGATGGCTTGGTTAGGTATATTCAAGGTTTAATGGCTAAAGATAACCGTTCGGAATCAGCAAAATTCGACGAGTTTATTGAGCGTTTTAATCAGGCAACGTTCTCTTTGCGAACCTATGAAACGGCTTTGGCGCACGCTATTCGAGCAGTGGTTGATTTTAATCGTAATGATTTTTCAGGGGTAGTTAACTCTGGAATCGTGCTATTGGATAGTGTTATAGATTTTTTTCAAGGTGGTGAAATCAGGCGCATTGAGGATCAACAGGATGCTAAAGCATTCCCCGTCGACTTTGCTACAGAATGTATTTTGTCAAGGTTGATTCCTCTATACAAAGACGGTTCTTTATCTGCTCTAACCGACGAGATCGAAACCTTTTCGCCTCAGTTCCTTTCGCTACAGGATAAGAAGAAATTTGAATATATTTGTTATCGCAAGTGTCTTCAGCTCGGCGATGTTCTATTGATGAAAAGATACAGTAAAAGCTTGCGTTTTGATGATGCATTCTCTGGAATAATTGGGATTGAACATGAGTAAGTCTAAAAAGAATAGCAAGGCAACCGGTACGAACCAACGAGAATTACTCTCGCTGAGTAAAGGCAGCACAATGGCATCGGTAGCTACTGTGGCTGATGAGTCGGAACAGGGTAAGGATAACGGCGTTAAACCGGAGAGTAAAAAACCCGTAAAAAAAATCACGAAAAAAAAATCCTTTGAAGATATTTTCGTCGACACTTTTTCCGTTCAAGTGGACAAGAAGGGTAAGGTTAAGCCCGCATCGATCAGTAAATTGGATTTAAAGACTTTGTGTTCAACGGAAGAGATTAAAGATTTAAGGCCGGAAGCAGTTGACGCCATTTGTAAAAATGCCGTGCAGTCAGATATTGCGCTCGGCTGCTTAACCGAAATAGCACTGAGTATTATGGAGCTAAGCTCAGGCAGCACTCGTGATACTTTGTTTTCTCTTTGTATACACATCGCCAGCGGAGTTTGGATCAATAAACACCGTGGTTCGATAAACCTGTTTAGGGATATTTTGTCCGATGAACCTACTGGCAGTGATTGTATCCAGTTTTTTGAAAATACCTTGTCAAGCATGTATCAAAAGCGTTTGCAGGCAGTCACCAAAAAGCCCATTGATGCAGTATCGTCAGTTGGTGTAGATGGCGATGAAGATGGGCAACAATATACGAAAGGCACATTAGAAAAGCAGAAAATTAATTTACAGCTTATCGGTGTGCTTTGGTTGTTGGATCAAGGAAAGATCGAACTTCAAGAGACCGTTGATTATTTATTTCAATGGCTCAATGAAAGCACCACATCAAAATCCACACTGCGCGATACTTCATTGTTTTTGTCGGGTCAAATCCTGGCGCCTGAGCCACGTTTTATTAAAGTGCTTGCCCTTCTTATGCAGAAAAATTCGGAGTCAATAGCACATCAGCAGCGTGCTGAGACATTGCTCATTGAGAAGAGTCGCCAAATATTGCGATTGCAGGAGGATTTATCTACCAAACAGCTTGAGCTTGAACAATCCCTGAACAAAATTGATGTCTGTCGATCCGATCTGGAAGGTTTAAAGAAGCAAACCGAAGATCAGCAATTAAATGAGCGAGCAGCACGCACTCACTTAAGAGACAGCGAGGGTAAGGTAAGGGCAAAGGCATTCAACCTTTTATCAGAAGAGGTATTGGAGCCTCTACGCCTTTCGCTTGCAGCGTTGCAGCGGGATAACCCAAAAACTGAGTCAGCCATCCATCAGATTGAGTTAGCGTTAGAAAGTATTGAGAGGGATATACCATGGTTCAAAGAGTAGGGATTGATTTTGGCACAACCAATAGCCTGATTTCGGTGGTCACTCGGGAAAACCGTATCAAGTCATTTGATGACACTGGCAGGCCTCACCCGTCGGTTGTTCGCTATGAGGGTGACAGGGTTGTTTGCGGAAAAAAAGCACGCGATAAATTAGAGCAGCTCGGTGTTGGTGTGCTAGGTAATACGGTACGTGGCCCCAAGAAATTGATCAGTAGCGAAACCATCAATGTTGAAGGGCGATTAATGTCGCCGGTTGAAGTCATTGGAGATTATATTCGTTATTTGATTGACGATGCTCGGGATAACGACCCCGAGCAAGTTGCCGATCTCACTCGGGCAGTGGTGACGATTCCCGTAGCACTCGATGGTAGAGGGCGTGCAACATTACGAGAAGCATTGTTATCGGCTGGGGTGTATGTCGATGCTTTTGTGCATGAACCACTAGCAGCGCTGTATGGTTATTTAAGAGATCAGGATAAGTTTGAAGAAATCATAAGATCCTATGATGGTCGTTTAATTTTAGTCTTTGATTGGGGTGGTGGAACGCTGGATTTAACACT
>JASJGU010000270.1:0-3263 GCA_033791385.1 Desulfuromusa sp. | reverse complement strand
TGATGAAGCCACAGGACCTGCCATATTTAATGGTTTATAGAGGTTGTAACTGCTGTTGATCAAATATTTGAGTTAAACAATTAAGTCCAATTCTTTCAGAGAGGCTCACTATTGATTCACGACTCTCACCACGGAAAAATCAGAGATCTGACCGTCTCATTCATAATATTCGTCATCATTTTTACGACTGGCTGGGTTCTGATCTCTCAGTATGACTCTCTGCAAGTTGATTCACAAAAACAAACTTGTCCACGGATAAGTTACACAAATTTCCAAACTATCTACGAAAAATGGCTTTGAATATTTAATCAAAAGGGGGTTAACTCATAATGGCGACCAATCATCTAAAGAGTTATTTGACCTTAGCAGCTCTGGTTATTGTTACTTCTTTGAGCTTTTTTGTCATTATCGCTGGGCGGGACAGCTATCAACAAACGTTTTTGGTTGCCGATCAGGATGCTAAGAACATAAACCTTTTAATTTCAAAGCAAGTTGAAGACACCTTTAAAAAAGTTGATCTGATTCTACAGGAAGTCGACACTCAAATCACTTATGCTGACTCAACAGACCTGGGGTCGCATAGTAAGGTATCGGATTTGATGCGTACGCACTTGAATGACGCCAGCTACATCCGAGCTTTTTTTGTTATTGGCGCAGATGGCTATATCATCCATGATACAGATCATACAACCCCACATGTCAGCCTTGCGGATCGCCAATATTTTCTGGTTCATAAACCCACTTCAACACGTAAAATGTACATTGGCCAACCGCTGGTCAGCCGCTCAGTCGGAACCTGGTTTGTTAGCCTCAGTCAGGAATTGACAACCGCAGACGGTTCTTTCGCCGGAGTGCTGGTTGCCGTCCTTGATCTGAATTCTATCGAAAACTATTTTGCACAGCTTAAACAAGGCGACAATGGCATTGTCTCTCTGAAGAATGCCGATGGAATGCTTTTTGCCAGTTGGCCAAAGTTTGAAGAAAAAATCAGGGAGATTATTCCAAAAGGTGAGATAATTGAGTCTAAGACTGTTGCAGAGTCTGAAATCCTCTATGCTTTAAGTCCGTTCGATCAACGGCAGAAAATTATCAATTCTCATAAGTTAAAGAATTACCCTTTTATCGTCAGCGTCGAAACAGACCAGGAAGAGATCCACTCTCTCTGGGTAGAAAGATCTCGACCGGCCGGCATTTTATTTGTATTGCTCATTGTAGCGATTATTAGTTTTGCGTGTTTTTTTTGGAAATATCTGGCCAATCTAAAGACCTATGAAAACAATCTGCGCCAGAGTGAAATGCGATTGACCCAAGCTGAGCAGATCGCCCAAATTGGCAACTGGTCATACAATATAGCAAATGAATCGATAGTGTGGTCGCCTTTACTCTGGGCCATCTTCGGTCGAACACCCTTGGAGCAACCGCCGAATTATGCACAGTTCTCCGCATGGATTCACCCTGATTATCGTGAACACCATGATCGTTTCATGAAAAAAATGCTAGCAGTCCATCCCGGTGAAAAAATAACGGATATCTTTTATAGTCTCGTCAGGCCTGATGGCGAGGAGCGTTGCATCGAAATGGCCTGCGAGGGCGAATTTGATGCCACAGGAAAACTGCAGTATCTTTTTGGCACTGTCCAAGACATAACTGAACGCAAAAAAGCTGAGAAAGGATTGCGTGAAAGCGAGGAACGCTTTAAGAAAATGTTCCATAGCAATAGTGCTGTGATGCTTCTGTTAGATCCTGAATCAGGTTCGATCATTGATGCAAATTTAGCAGCAGAATCTTTTTACGGATATTCATATGATGAGCTAATTTCTTCCAATATCAACCAAATCAATACATTAAATCCTGAACTTATCACGCAAGAGATGCAAAAATCTCTTGAAGAGAAGCGAAACTATTTTATTTTCCCGCACAGAATTTCAAACGGAGATATACGCACTGTCGAAGTGCACTCAACTCCAATACCATTACTTAATAAAACAATTCTTTTCTCAATTATCCATGACATCAGCGACCGTGTAAAAGCTGAAAATGAGCGACTAGAATTTGAAACCCAACTGCGCCAGAAGCATAAAATGGAAGCCGTTGGTTACATGGCAGGAGGGATTGCACATAATTTCAACAACAACCTTTCTATGATCTTGGGTAACGTTGAACTTTCACAGATGAAACAACCCCGTGGAAGTGAAGTCATCCATTTCCTGGAAAATGCCAAAATAGCTATTCACAACTCAAGAGACCTTATCCTAAAGATCATCACCTATAGCCGTAAGGGGATGCAGAGTACAATCGTGACACAACTAACCCCAATTATTAAGGAAACAATTTCCCTACTACAATCAACCCTACCGACTACGGTTCGTTTACAACAGAATATTAACCCTGCCTGCTCTTCAGTGTTGGTTAATGCTGATCCGCTTCAAGTACAGGAAATTTTGGTCAATCTCTGTAATAACGCTGTTAAAGCTATGGATGAAAAAGGGGACTTAACCATATCACTAGAACCTGTTGAACTCAGTCAAACAGAGATCCCCGCTCAGTACGATGGGATACCCGGCAGATATTCAAAATTGAGTGTTCAGGATACCGGTTGCGGTATGCCTAATGAGATGCTGGATAAAATATTTGACCCCTTTTATACGACCAAAGAAGACTACGAAGGAGCAGGAATGGGACTTGCGACTGTTCAGGGTATTGTTGCCCAGTACGGTGGGATTATTAAGGTCAACAGCATTCCCAACCAGGGGACTGTATTCAACCTCTACTTCCCCATAGTAGATAATGCAGCTACAGAACCAAAACCAATCAATACAGACACGCCTAAAGGAACAAAAAAGATTCTCTTTGTTGACGATGATGAACAGCTTGCCAACATCGGTAAACAGTTATTGACGGAGATGGGCTATCAAGTTGCCATCATGACCGAAAGTCCAGAAGCCTTAAAACTCTTCACTGGCAACCCCGATCATTTTGACATGGTGATTACCGACCAAACCATGCCTGACCTCACCGGCGAAGAACTCATCCAGGAACTCAAAAAGATCAGACCTGACCTACGCACCATCCTCTGTACTGGTTACAGTAGCAAAATTAACGAAGAAGAAGCCCAGCAGCAGGGGATCGATGCCTTCTGTGTGAAACCGTTGGATGTGCCTGAATTACTACAAACGGTGAGACGGGTGCTGGATGAAGGGGAGATTACGTAGTTTCCGATAATTCAGACAGGTTCCGCTTGTCAAAAGTCAGAGTTTTACTTT
>JASJGU010000269.1:0-4157 GCA_033791385.1 Desulfuromusa sp. | reverse complement strand
GAGCTCAAAAAAATTATGGATATTCCTGTTTTCCATGATGACCAGCACGGTACTGCAATTATTTCTGCAGCCGGGATGGTCAATGCCCTGGAAATTGTCGGGAAAGATGTTACCAAAGTAAAAATGGTTGTCAATGGTGCTGGTGCTGCAGGTATCGCGTGTGCCAACCTGGCAGTTACCATGGGAATTGACAAAAACAATGTCATTCTTTGTGATACTAAAGGCGTTATTTATAAGGGAAGAACAGCAGGAATGAACCTTTATAAAGAACGTCTGGCAGCAGAAACAGAGGCAAGAACTCTTGCTGATGCAATGGTTGGAGCCGACATTTTCTTTGGTGTTTCGGCTAAAGGGGCTCTATCTGCGGATATGTTGAAAACTATGGCAAAAGACCCTATCGTCTTTGCAATGGCTAATCCTGATCCTGAAATCACTCCGCCAGAAGCTAAAGCGGTTCGTGATGATGTTATAATCGGAACAGGTCGCTCCGACTACATGAATCAGGTTAACAATGTTCTTTGTTTCCCCTTCCTGTTCCGTGGCGCACTCGATGTCCATGCCAGTGCTATTAATGATGAAATGAAACTTGCAGCGGTCAAAGCTTTAGCCGATCTGGCCAAGCTTGATGTTCCAGACTCTGTTCTTAGAGCTTACGCTGGTGAGGATATTCGATTTGGCCGTAATTATATTATCCCGAAACCCTTTGATCCTCGTGTTCTTCTGCATGTTGCTCCGGCTGTTGCCCAAGCGGCTATGGATTCAGGAGTAGCCAGACGGCCGATTAAAGATATGAAGAAGTACCGCGAATCTTTGGAGGCTCTGCAGGGACGTTCCAAAGAAGTCATGCGCACCCTGATCAACAAAGCAAAAGCCAATCCGAAGCGGATCGTTTTTCCTGAAGGGGAAGAAGATAAAATCTTGCGGGCAGCTCAGATTCTGATTAAAGAAAATATTGCCACGCCAATTTTGTTAGGAGACGAAAAAGAAATTCGTTCCCGGATTGCAGAGCTGAAACTTGTGCTTGGTGATGTTGAAATCCTTGATCCGCTGACTTGTGATAAACGTGGCAATTATATTGACACCATGTTTGAACTGCGCCAGCGCAAAGGCATCACCCGCGCTGGAGCAAAACGAAGAATAAAAGTCAATAACAACTATTTCGGTGCCATGATGGTACAAAAAGGTGATGCCGATACGATGCTTTCCGGTATCAACCATCACTACCCTGAAACGATCCAACCGGCGTTGGAGATTATTGGCAAACGAGACAAGCTTTCAAAAGTTCATGGGATGTACATGATGGTTTTCAAGAAAAAAGTTGTCTTTATAGCTGACGCCACAGTAACGGTTGACCCAACGGCAGAAGAATTGGCAGAAACCGCTATTCTGGCCGCAGAAGAAGTGCGTAAGTTTGATATTGAACCTAAAGTAGCAATGCTTTCGTTCTCCAACTTCGGCAGTACCAACCATCCATCAGCAAAGAAAGTACAGAAAGCAACGGCTTTGGTTAAACAGCAGGCTCCTGACCTGATTGTTGATGGTGAGATCCAGGCAAATGTTGCCCTTGACCCCGAATTGACAGAGGCTCAATACCCCTTCTCAATGCTAAAAGGGGATGCGAATGTCTTTATATTTCCCGACCTTCAATCGGGAAATATCAGCTATAAGCTACTCAACAAACTGGGCGGAGCCGAAGCGATCGGTCCAATCTTGCTAGGGATGAAAAAGCCAGTCCACGTGCTGCAACGGGGCGATGATGTTGCTGATATCATCAACATGGCCGCTGTTGCTGTGGTTGACGCTCAAGGAGCCGGCCGCTAATTTCATCAATATGAACAAACAGACACATGGGCGGGAGTTTCCTAAGCGGAAACTCCCGCTTTTTTCATGCAACAAACTTCCAATCAAGGATGATTATTGCTAAGATGTCACGCGGTTAATACTAAATTAAGAGCACAATTGAAGTGTGAAAGAGAACCGATATGAAATATTGTAGCACCAGAGGAAAAGTCCGGGGATTAAGCTTCAGCGCTGCAGTCATGATGGGTCTGGCAGATGATGGAGGGTTACTCCTTCCTGAAGAGATTCCTGAATTATCTAAAAGTGAGTTGCAACAGCTCAGCAATCTCCCCTACCCTGAACTTGCTTTTCAGATCATCTCCAAGTACGCCACCGACATCCCTGCAGCTGACCTGAAAAAACTCATTGATCGTTCTTACGCCAAATTTGAGCATCCGCAAATAACCCCGGTCGTTAAACAGAATGACCTGTACATCCTTGAGCTCTTTCACGGGCCGACCCTTGCATTTAAAGATGTAGCATTGCAGTTTCTCGGTAATCTGTTTGAATATTTTTTGGGCAAAAGTGGCAAAAAAATGAACATTATTGGCGCAACCAGTGGTGATACCGGGAGTGCGGCAATCTACGGTGTGAGAGGAAAAGAAAATATCAATATCTTTATCCTCCATCCCAAAGGACGAGTCTCACCGATTCAAGAATTGCAGATGACGACAGTGACAGATGATAATGTTTTCAATCTTGCGATAGAAGGCACTTTTGATGATGCTCAATCGATTGTAAAAGAGATTTTTGAGGATCTTGATTTTAAAGAACGCCATGCTTTAGGGGCAGTCAATTCAATCAACTGGGCAAGGGTTCTGGCACAGGTCGTTTATTATTTATACGCCAGGTTCCAGGTCAATAAAGAGACCGGAGCAGAGAAAATTGAGGTTGCCGTACCTACGGGTAATTTCGGTGATATTTTTGCTGGCTATATTGCCAAGCAAATGGGTGTGCCAATCAACCGTCTCATCCTTGCGACTAACGCCAATAACATTCTCAGTCGCTGTGTCAACACTGGAGATTATTCAATAGCAGATGTTCACCATTCACTTTCTCCATCGATGGATATACAGGTAGCCAGTAACTTTGAGCGTTACCTCTATTACCTGCTCGATTGCAATGCTGAAAAAGTAGAGCAAGCTA
Source organism: Desulfuromusa sp. (assembly GCA_033791385.1). Taxonomy (GTDB): domain Bacteria; phylum Desulfobacterota; class Desulfuromonadia; order Desulfuromonadales; family Geopsychrobacteraceae; genus Desulfuromusa. Next base: position 1,172 of record JASJGU010000269.1, on the reverse strand, counting down.
TGAACAACTTTAAAGAAAATGGGCATCTTGACTTTACTGATACACAAAAAAGACAACTTAACCTCGATTTTGCCGCATCTTCTATCGATGACAATGAAACCCTTAATACTATCAGCTCTTTCTATAAGAGCACTGGGTACATCCTTGATCCGCACACAGCAACAGGCGTTGCTGTTGGTGAGAGAGTTAGAAATCCCGATTTACCATTAGTTTGCTTGGCGACAGCACACCCGGCAAAATTTGGTGATGCAGTTAAAGAGGCAATCGACTTAAACCCTGACCTTCCCACCGCTTTTGTAGGGTTAACATCGCGCAAGAAAAAATTAGTTACCATTCCGGCAGACAAAGAGCAGGTTAAAAATTATATCTCCACCAATGCTATCTAAAATTGTCATATATTGATTGCAATTTCATTATCTCCTGTTATAGTTCCTCATTAGAGTATCAATCTTCACTTTGAAGATTGAAAATTTATTTAGACTATTTAAATGGAGGACAAAATGGGGTCAATTTCTACAGATAAACTAATTGATTTGGTACAGAGTTACGGTTTGCCAATCGTGTGGGCAATCGTTGTTTTTGTTGTTGGTCGAATTGTCGCGCGCATGATTACAAATGTCGTCGTCAAGATGATGAACAAAAACAACATTGACGAAACTCTCGTCAAATTCACTAAAACCGTTATTTATGTTGCATTAATGATTTTTGTCATCCTTGCAGCTCTTGGTAAATTGGGTATTGAGACCACCTCCTTCGCAGCAATTCTAGCGGCAGCTGGCTTAGCTATCGGTCTTTCATTACAGGGAACCCTGGGAAACTTTGCTGCGGGCTTCATGCTGATTCTGTTCCGTCCCTTCAAGGTTGGAGACTTTGTTGAAGCGGGTGGGGTTTCCGGTATTATCGAAGAAATTCAGATTTTCAGTACGAAAATGAGATCGGGTGACAATAAAGAAATTACGGTTCCAAACGGCCAAATTGTCGGTAGCACCATTACCAACTACTCGGCCAAGGAAACCCGGCGGGTCGATCTGGTGATTGGCGTTGGCTATAATGATGACTTAAAGAAAGTCCGGGCGGTACTTGAGGACATTCTGGCAAAAGACGAGAGGGTTTTAAAAGATCCAGCTCCAACAATTGGCGTTTCAGAGCTTGCAGACAGCAGTGTCCTCAAG
>JASJGU010000268.1:0-10331 GCA_033791385.1 Desulfuromusa sp. | reverse complement strand
GAGGGTTGCTGTATCGACAATATTGAACTGAATATGGTGTCCACCGAGAGTGAAATAGCTGCGCACCAGTTGTCCGAGTTTGGTGATATCCTTATCCCGTTTCATCAGGCTGGGCAAAAAACGTTGATTGAGTAGAGTACCGCCCGACATGGTGTGATCCAGTTTGGTCAATGATCTGATCACTGCCGAGGGACCGTGCGTGTCGGCTCCGTGCGAGGGTGAAGTGCCGTCAGAGATCGATTTTCCGGCGAATCGGCCGTTGGGGGTGGCACCCATCACCTTACCGAAGTAGATGTGGCAGGTCGTCGAGAGCATGTTCAGGTGGAAGGTCTCACCCTTGATATTCGGCTTGTCGTCGATCGCGGCGAGCAGGTCGGCATAAATCTGCAGAGCGATATCGTCGGCATCATCATCATCGTTGCCAAAGAACGGGGTCTTGTTGATGATTGTCTGGCGCAGAAAGTCCTCCCCGGCAAAGTTTTTCGCTACGGCAGCGAGAACTTGCTTCATGCTGAAAGATTGCTTCTCAAAGACATGTTTTTTCAGGGTCGAGAGGCTGTCGGTGACCGTGCCAAGGCCGGTGCATTGGATATAGTTGGTATTGTAGCGCGGCCCACCATCGTAATAATCTTTCCCTTTGCTGATGCAGTCCTCGATAACCACCGACAAAAACGGAGCCGGGGCGTACTTGGCGAACATCCGGTCAATATAGTTGCTGACCCGTATTTTGGTGTCGACAATGAAATTCAGTTGTTTCTGGAATGCTCCGTATAGCTCTGCATAATTTTTGAATTCAAGGGGATTGCCGGTTTTAATCCCGACAACTTTTCCGCTGACTGGATCAATCCCGTTATTCAGGGTAATTTCCAGGATTTTCGGGACATTCAGGTAGCCGGTCAAGATATACGCTTCTTTGCCGAAAGCACCCACCTCAATGCAACCACTGCAGCCACCTTCCCGGGCATCCCGCAGTGATTTTCCCTGCCGCATCAGTTCGACCACATAGGTGTCCGGATTGAAAATTGAGGGGTAGCCGTGTCCCTGGCGAATGACCTTGCAGGCGGCGTGCAGAAAGCGGTCGGGGGTTTTGCTGCTGATATGCACCGAGCTGCCCGGCTGCAGAATGTGAAGTTCTTCAATCACTTCCAGCATAAGGTAAGAAACTTCACTGACCCCATCCTTACCGTCGCCGGTAATGCCGCCGATGTTGATATTGGTAAAGTCGTTATAGGTGCCGCTTTCGCGCGCGGTAATGCCCACTTTGGGTGGAGCAGGGTGGTTGTTCACCTTGATCCAGAAACAGCAGAGCAGTTCTTTGGCCTGTTCACGGGACAGGGTTCCGGAGGCTATTTCTGCTTCGAAAAATGGTGCCAGATGTTGATCAAAATGTCCTGGATTCATCGCATCCCAGCCATTGAGCTCAGTGATTGTTCCTAGATGAACGAACCAGTACATCTGGATGGCTTCGCGGAAATTACGCGGGGCGTTGGCCGGAACCCAGCGGCAGGTTTCAGCTATTGTCTTTAGCTCGGCAAGCCGTTGCGGATCGCTCTCTTTCTTCGCCAGCTCATCGGCCAATTCAGCGTGGCGCTCGGCAAAAACAATCACCGCATCGCAGGAGATATCCATCGCCTTCAGCTCTTCGGCCTTGTCGGTCGCTTCAGGGTCGTTAAGATAATCAAGCGCAGTCATTTCAGCGGCAATCTGTGCTTTAAAATCGAGCATTCCGGTGCGATAGATCTTGCCGTCGAGGGCCGTGTGGCCGGGGGCGCGTTGTTCCATAAACTCAGTGAACAGCCCGGCCTCGTAGGCAGCTTGCCATTCGGCAGGGACATGGCTGAAAATTCGCTCTCTGATGGTTTTGCCCTGCCAGTAAGGAATCACCTCTTTGGCGTAGGTTTCGATATCCGCGGCGCTGATGGTGTAGCGCTGCTGATCGCGGGTATTGAGAACGTGGAAATCCTCAACGCTGTGGCAGGTCAGTTCCGGAAAGGTCGGCACTGCTTTCGGGCGCGGGCCGCGTTCACCGACAATCAGCTCATCATCGCCAAGATAAAGGGTTTTTTTTCTACAATGATCGAGAAAGTTCAGCGCCCGCAGCACCGGAATTGATTGCTTGCCGTAATGCTCTTTGTAGAAGGCTGTCTCATGAAGTGCGCGTTCGATGGAGAGGGTATGCTCCGCATTGACACTCAGTTCACGTAACTTTTGAATACGCGGATTCATGCCTGGATCGGTGCCGTTGCTGCTTTCCGGGTAAAAATTCCCCTCACATGCAGGACCTCTTTCCGGCATGGAGACACTTTTGTCGTTAGCTTTCATGATATTCCCCTTAGCCCACTCATTGCTTTTTGCGAGTGCCTCAATATTGATATTCAAATAAAAAGAAGCTGGTGCGCTGTTATGAGTTTTCCCGTTCGCACGATTTTTTGACCGCAATCCAATTGATCCACAGAATCAAAGCTAATCCCAGCACACTGCCAATGGCCGTCATTCCCCCTGAAAATCCCTCTTTGATTGTATCCATGATGAATACCCCAAAAAAACAGGCAGCAATCACCATGTCCATCTTAGGCGCCCAATCGGCCTGGCTACGCCATGCCCAGCTCAGGACGTAAATATTAAAAAGCCCATACCCTCCAGCGACGTAAGAAAAGGTTTTCAACCACTGTGAAGCATCACTGCTGAAATTGACGGTGACAGCGTAAAAGACAACCAAAAAGGAGGTTATTACGCTGAAACTTGCAAATCCGTAGAGCAGAAACTTTTCCTGGTTTTTCATTTTTTCCTCTTTTGGCCAGATAGAATGGAGATTGTATCCTGGAAAGATTATCAAAAAAACTGATGAAAAGCCATGGGGGGCTTGGATCTGCCTGATTTGGATTGGCATTTATCAGGAATAGCAGGGATATCCAGCAACCGATACCAACAGCCATTGTGTTTAATCTCAGTGGAATTAAACTGATCAGTTGATCTGATTGTCGCACAAACAGACCTTGAATTATTGCAAAATAGTGCTTTAATTTCTATAGGAGGCTCGATGAGATTTGTTCATTATAACATGTGTTATGCGACTGGCCCGAAGATGCATAATTCGATGCGCTCTACAGCTAAGAATCTGGTGCGAATCATAGAATTTCTGCGTGACTTGGAACCGGACCTGGTTGGTCTGATCGAGGTGGACCATGGCTCATATCGCAGCGGCGGAAAGAATCAGGCCGAACTGTTGGCTGAGGCGTTGGGGCACTACCATTCCCACTCAGTCAAGTATGCTGAAAGTTCGTTCTGGCGGCATATTCCAGTACTGAGAAAACAGGGAAATGCATTTCTGACCCGGGGGCGAATCCGCAACGAAACCTTTCATTTTTTTGAACGTGGGATGAAACGGCTGGTGATCGAGCTGGAACTTGAACACGTGGTGATTTACCTGGTCCATCTGGCGCTCGGTTCAAGGGTGCGGCATCAGCAGTTGGGAGAACTTTATGACCTGGTGAAGGGGACAGAGAAACCTTGTCTGGTTGCAGGGGATTTCAATGCGCTTTGGGGGGAGCGCGAAATCAACCTGTTTCTTGCTGCGACCGGATTGCAAGATGCCAACCGCGAGAGTTTACCCACCTATCCGAGCAATAATCCACGTCGGCATCTTGATTTTATTCTTCACAGCAAGGAGATTAAAGTGCACGATTTTCAGGTTCCGCCGGTGCAGTTTTCAGATCATCTGCCGTTAGTGGTCGATCTTGATGTTCAGGTCGAGAAGGATTTACGCAAGGTTTCGCGAGCACCTCACTGTTATTGTCCGAAGTATCCCTGGATGCAAGTTGGTAACATCTAAACAGCTTTTTTTATAAAGCAACTTTTTGCTGCTGATCGTAGGCAGCAAAATTATTGAAGCGAATGATTGCGGAAAGCTCTTTGCCGTATTCCTCCCCTTTTTCTGAATAATTGTCTAATTTTTTGACCAGTTCATACGGGTCACTTGTCTCCATTTTTAGTATTCTGAACTCTGTGTAGGCGTCTCCGCGTGCCAGGGTACGATAATAATCACGGATAGAAGCCTTAACCGAACGATATTTTTTTACCCAGATGGTTTGGTCCCCGCGCATCTCTCCTGCTGCAATTCGTGCCTCATTTTTGTCGAATGACCAGATGCCAAATACATTATTTGCTTCTCTGAAAAAACGGGAAGTTGCCCAGGAACTTTCTATTGCAGCCTGCGCTATGGTGATGCTTTCAGGGTGAGGTTTGAGAGCCATCAACAACTCTTCATTGTTTGTTGCTTTGTATTCTTTTTTTAACGCGGTCAGCCTCTCATTGTTATGATCCGCTTGTACCAATGCTGCTACCTCCTGATATTGCTGCATCAGATCGGTATAAACTTCATTCACTGCAGGGATAATAGTCGATTTAAACTGGGCTTTTTTCTCTTGTGCACTTATCTCTGGGACAATTTCTTTTTTCTCTTCCTTTTTTGCAGTACGTAGCCAAAACAATGATATGGCCAGAAGTGCAAAAACCAGGAAAATCAACGCCATAGATAATAATGGATATTTCTTCAAATTTTCGATCCCCTTTCCCTTTGTTTTCTAGCGCATACTGACATCAAAATGATTTGGGTACCATGAAATACCTGCTTGGAATTATCAAGTAGCGCGTTGAATTCTTTCTTAATTTTATTTTGTTATTTTCTGATCGAGTAGATAGCGTGGCTGAACATTGCCGATAGCACTGATCATACTGTTGCGTATCTCTGGTATTTCTCCAGAAAGATTTTTGACTAATTGTTTCATCTGTTGCCGTTTCTGATCAACTGCTCCGATAATTGGACAAGAACAGTGGACAATTGGAAATTTTTGTAAGCGGCTGAATTCTTCAATTGCTGCTTCTGCAACATAGACCAGCGGGCGGATGACAACATGTTGACTATTGTCCGCCTGAAGCTTGGCGGCCATCGCAGCCAGGGTTCCTCCGTAAAACTGGTTGAGGAGGAGGGTTTCGATAAAGTCGTCCAGATGGTGTCCCAAAGCGATTTTGTTACAATCAAGTTTTTCTGCCTGCCTGTAGAGAATCCCGCGGCGCAAGCGTGCACAAAAAGCACAGTAAGAAGTGCCGGGGCGGAGTTTTTCTTCAATAATCTGGTAGCTGTCAGTTGTTATCATCTCATAATCGAAATGGTGCTGCTGTAGGTGCTGTTCAATCAGCTCTTTGCGATAGCCGGGAAAGCCAGAATCGATATTGACAGCAATCAGTTCGAATTTGACTGGCGCTTTTTTACGTAATGCTTCCAGAACATGCAGCAGAGTGTAGGAATCTTTTCCGCCTGATATCCCGACGGCAATCCGGTCACCTTCCTCAATTAAACCAAAATCGCCAATCGCTTTACCGGTCAGGCGTTTGATTCTGTGGAATATTTTTTGGGCTGCAGCGGTCACTCGTGTAACTCCCCTGAAAGAAAAGTCTTTGTAAAGGAAAACCAGAAAAATGACAAGTTTGATGGCTCAGCCATCTTAAGACTTTTTGCGAGATCATCAAATCTTTCAGCAGAAAAATAATATTTCGGATCGATTTTTGCTTAAAGACTAACAAAGATGTTTTTTCTCTGCATAATATCTATGTTTCAAAAGGGTTATGATGAGTATCGATCTCACAAAAATGGTTGGCGGGTTCGGGACGCCTTCACTGCAGAAGATAGTTGCTGGTACTGTGGATAGAAAAAATCAGATATTTGATAAAGTTTTGGACCGAGCTGCTAACCATCCGAAAGAAATTGGGAATTCTCAATTGCAGGCGGCTGAGTTAGCGAAATATTCGCAGTTACGGTTGTTGCAAGGACTATTCTCGATCGACGAAGAAAAAGCGGATGATAGTGTTTTTCCAGCACTCCAGCAGGTTGATATTCTGGGGAAAATGGCCGTTCAGCAAAGTCAAATCCTTGACAAATATTACGCAAATCAACAGCCATCTCTACTGAAGCCAGAGCAGAAGGGACGCAGTGAAATTGAGCAGATGATCGATCAGGTCGCCAAAAAAATCAGTCTGGCTCCTGAGTTGATCCGTTCTGTTGTTACGGCGGAAAGCAACTGTGATCCTACTGCTGTCTCTCATGCCGGGGCGCAGGGCTTGATGCAGTTGATGCCGGAAACAGCCGCTGAACTTGGGGTGCAGGACAGTTTCGATCCGCTGCAGAATCTATCTGGTGGCAGTCGGTATCTGAAACAGTTACTGGTGAAATATGATGGCGACCTTGACCATGCCCTAGCAGCATATAATTGGGGTCAGGGAAATGTTGATCGGCATGGGTTGAAGAATATGCCTGAAGAAACTCGCAACTACTTGGCGAAAGTCAAAAACCTTCTTGAAACGCAATCAATTTAAAAAAGACAAAAAGATGAATTTTGGTCTGGGAGACGGAAAGAATAATACAACCGTCATATGTTCAAGGAGCTTTACTTGCTGCGGGCCAAATATTACGGAATGGCTGGCATCTCTGTGGGAGTTGATTTTTTCTTGCTGGAGGGGCTTTATTTATCAAATCAAAAAAATGATATTCGTGGTTTTTTTGCCATAACCTCACCCCTGATACTTTCCCTGCGTTTTTATCGAATTTTTGCTATGATTTGAAAATTGTTCATGCTCAAAGGTTGGTCTGATTACTTTGATTTTAAAATTGTTGTCTTGTCGTGGCGGAGGATGAAATGGTGACAGAGCGCAGTCTGACGCGTAAGAAAAAACGTCTCAAGGTTCGTTTCGGGGTCGATTATCCCAAGCGGGTTGCCTTTACTGGCGACGCTTCTGATGGGGGTCTATATATTATTACCGGCCAGCCAGAGCGCCCGGGTGTTAAATTGCTGCTTGAAATCAACTTGCCAGATGAACAGCAGGTGATAGTTTATGGGCGTGTTCGTTGGGCAAAGAAGGTTCCTCCAAACCTGATCCGGCTTGCCAATAAGGCTGGAATGGGGGTGCAGATGACTCATTTTGAGACAGGCCAGCAGGCTCTTAAAGATTATTTGGCAACCTTGTCGCGCTGATTTTGCGAAACCAGCAATTTATATTATGAACTCAAATATGAATAATTCTGAATATCTTCCTGTGGTCGCTCCCGATCTTGTTCTGGTTCTCTGGGGGCATGGCGCATGGCAGGTGCAACGTTTGTCGGATCGTTTAGCCCTCTGGCTCAGGGTTGATCCCGCTCAGGCTCGGGGTCGTTCTCCCGCCACTCTTTTCCCTTCAGCAGTTCCGACCGTAACTACCTTGGCCGCCGAAGTGTTGGAACAGGGTCAGGATTTGACCGCAGTTAAGTTGCGCCTCTTACCGGAACAGTCGGAATTTCTTGCCGATATTCAATTTGCCGGCTTGACTGAAGACTATCTTGGTCAGTTGGTGCAAATAACCCTGCGGGGTGAATCGATCGCTAGCAGGCAAGAAAATGCTTTTCACAATATGGTTGGCAGTAGTCCGGCCATGCATGAAGTGTTTCGAAAAATTCGCCTTTATGCCGCTTCGGATGCGTCAATCATTATTACCGGCGAAACGGGAAGTGGAAAAGAACTAGTTGCCCTGGCACTGCACGAAGAGAGTCAACGCCACGAGAAACCTTTTGCCGCTCTTAACTGTGCCGCTATAAGTGAACAGTTGCTTGAGTCGGAATTATTTGGCCATGAACGTGGCGCTTTTACCGGCGCTCTGCGCGAACATCGCGGTTATTTTGAACGAGCTGATGGTGGAACCCTGTTCCTCGATGAAATTGGGGATATGCCATTGCATACCCAAACGAAACTACTCCGGGTTCTGGAGGATGGCCGCGTGCAACGGGTTGGTGGCGAAAAGAGTCATCAGGTTGATGTTCGTTTTATCGGCGCAACCAATGTTCCTCTGGAACAGGCAGTCGCAGAAAAGCATTTTCGGACTGATCTGTACCATCGGTTGGCCGTTTTACGGCTTCATCTTCCTCCATTGCGTGAGCGGCCTGAAGATATCCCCTTGTTGATCGAACTGTTCCTGCAACAATTAAACGCCAAGTATGGCAAGGCTGTAAAGCGCTTGACCAGTGAAGCCATTCGTTTGCTGCAATCCTATCTCTGGCCGGGGAATATCCGTGAATTGCGTAATGTTATTGAGCGGGTGGTGCTGGAGTCGGAGACCGAGGCGATTGGGGCAAGGGCTTTTGCTGAGTGGATCCGCGAGCGGCAAAAGTTTGCTCATTCCAGCAGCTCTTTGCTTCTCGATGAAAGGCATCGCAACCTGCCGGTAGCAATGCCTTATTCTCATGCTGACGGACAGTCTGCATACCAGGCTGATCCTTCCTGTCGAATTATGGGCAAAAGGATTGAATTGTCGGAAAAAATTATCCGACAAACCTACCAGGAGGCAGCTGGAAATCTTTCAGATGCAGCCAGGCGCCTGGGCGTACACCGAGCCACACTGTATCGCCACCTACGGCGGCTAAATTTGACCCGTAAAGACCTTTCCTGATCCTTTTTAAAAAAGCCACCCATGCGACGTTGCACCTGTCGCAATTTTTATTTAGCTGCAACAGATGTAACGTCGCAGAGATGAAACACCTCCCTCCTTTAAATCATAACTAATTGATATTAAAGATAATATATTTTTATCTTTTTTGGCATTCCTCTTGAAGTACCTCTGTCGAACAGTCGAATCACCAATAATCAACAATTATAAAACGAGGAGGAAAAAATGTTTGGACTACAACATGTGCAAGAGATGGAAACTATGCAGCGTGAAATGGATCAGCTTTTCCGTGGTTTTGGATTCAGCCCGGCTTATGGCTCTCGGGTCAATCAGGTTGTTTTTACGGTGGTCGACAACGGTAAAAGCTTTGACGTCGCGGCGCCACTTCCTGGGTTGGATATCGAAAAACTTAATATCAGTGTGTTGGGCCGTCGGCTGACCATTTCAGGTGAGTTTTCTACTCCTGAATTACCAGCGGATGTCCGCTGGCATCGCCAGGAACGGAGCGCTGGGGCATTTGAAAAAAATCTTCAACTCTCAGTAGATCTTAATACGGAAAAGATTAAGGCTGAGTACAACCACGGTCTTCTGACGATTAATTTACCGAAAGCTGCTTCAGCACTGCCAAAGAAGATTGCAATTAATGTCACTTGAATCAGGTTGAAACAAAATAATCAGAAAAAGTGGAGGAAACAGATCATGAATGATAAGCAAGTTATGGCTCAGGAACAGCAACAAGAAAATAAAATGAACCCGGCCAGCCCGGTCGTTCGATTAACCCCAGCAGTTGATATATATGAAACCGCTGCAGAGTTGGTTTTGCTGGCCGATTTACCGGGAGTTGAAGAGTCGGGGTTACAACTGGAGGTCTCTCGTGGAGTGTTAACCTTGGAAGGAGAAATCCAAACTACCGAAAGTGAGGAACAGCGAGGATATTACCGGCAGTTCAGGCTCTCTGAGCGTATCGATGCAGATGCTGGCAGCGCAGCATTAAAGGACGGGGTTCTGACTCTTAGATTGCCGAAAAGCGAGTCGGCAAAGCCGAAAAAAATTGCGATTAAAACACTGCATTGATGTGAGTCTAAGCCGGGGTTGATATTAGCCCCGGCTTTTTTACGATACTTGGCTTATTAAGCGCTATACTTGAAGTGGACAAACGCGACATTGCAGAATAAACATTAGGAGCGACAATGATTGATCTGAATCGAACCACCCAAAAAGTTCAGGACGGCTTGCAGGAGGCTCAAGCGCAAGCTCTGCGCTTGGGGCATGCAGAAATCGATGGTGAACACCTTCTGCTGGCTCTTTGTGAGCAGCAGGACGGTCTGGCTCCGCGCTTACTCAAAAAGTTGAATGTTTCTGTTGCAGATACTTTGGCTAGTTTGAACCAGGATCTGAAATCCCGCCCCCGGGTCACTGGTCCTGGCGCAGACAGCAGCAAGCTGTACGCCAGTCGTCGTCTGGGTAACCTTCTTCTGCAGGCTGAAGCTGAGTCAAAGCAGCTTAAAGATGAATACGTCAGTGTTGAACATGTTCTGTTGGCGGCGGTGGCCGAAGGGGAACGCACTGTCGTTGGAAAAATATTCAAAAAGCTAGACATTGATCGCGACAAGCTGTTGCAGGCGCTCACGGAAATCCGTGGGCATCAACGGGTGACCAGTCAGGACCCGGAGGCAACCTACGAAGCCTTGGAAAAATATGGTCGTGATCTGGTTGAAGAGGTCAAAAAAGGAAAACTCGATCCGGTTATCGGGCGGGATGAAGAGATCCGCCGCGTGATCAGGATCTTGTCGCGAAAAACAAAAAATAATCCGGTCTTGATTGGCGAGCCTGGGGTGGGTAAAACCGCTATTGTCGAAGGT
>JASJGU010000267.1:0-7639 GCA_033791385.1 Desulfuromusa sp. | reverse complement strand
CTGATGCAGATGGAACCGATCAGCAATCTGAACAATGGAAATTGTTTTGGGATGGTGGAGTCGATTTGGGTCACTCTTTATTCATTTTCTTTACTCATCTGTTCAGGGGTGGATGGCTAATTTTGCATTGTAACTTATTCTGGCTTTGTCGCCCGATTAAATCGTGTCAGGAGAAACGCCATCGGGATTGTGCCGAGTGCAAACAGGACACAGAGCTCATAGGTGCGTTCCAGACCGATCGAATCGCCGACAAATCCCAGAACAAACACCAGTATCGAACCAACACCGAAGTTTATAAACATATACATACTGTTCATAAAGGTCGGCATGTGCGAATCAGTATCCTGAATGCTAGCCATAAGAACCGGACCAGAGGCAAATAAAAACAATCCTAGAATGCTCAATAAAATAATATTTTGGGTTAATATAAATAGCGCCATGGCTCCGACAGAACCGATACTGGAAATGACCAGAGTGTTTTTACGGCCGATTTTATCAGAAATGCTACCCGCGCAAAATGTACCGATAACCCCGAAAAACTGCAGAACAGACAATGAAACCCCCGCAAACCACAGCGATGCTCCCTGGTCGGTTAAATAAACCGGCAAAAAGAGGGTCAGGGCACTTTTCATCGCGGCTTGAAAACAGAGGAACCCGGCAATAACAGTAAAAAATGGCCAGTAGCGACGTAATAATTTACGGGTATCACCTTTTTCCTTAGGTTTTTGTACGTGCCGGTCAACGTCAAGATTTTTCAGTTTTATGTACAGTATCAGCGACGCGATAACCCCTAGGGGGATCAGTCGGTATATTTCTTCCAGACTCCAGAGCGATACTGCCGAAATGACCAGCAGTGGCCCGAGTGTTCTGGCAAGTTCTCCGCCCACCATGAAAAAACTCATCCCCGTTCCAACCTTGTCGCCAGACGCCTCTTTGACAATCACAGGGGACGGAACATGAAAAAGAGCCGCTGAAATTCCGGCGACAAATAAAAGTATGAACAGCACCGCAAACGAATTTGCCAAACCGATCAGTCCCATGCTGATGGCCGTTATGGCTGGGGTCAGAATGACAAAATATTTGATCCCGGTTTTTTCTGCCAGAAGCCCCATAAATGGATTAAATAAAGCCGGAATGCGCCTGATGATATCGAGAAAGGCGCTCATTGAAAGCGACATGCCCAGTTTGTCAATCAGCAGCGGCAATAATGGTGCTAAAAAAGCGGAAAAGGTGTCGTGAGCAAGATGAGCAACGGATAAAACAATAACTTCTGGTTTTTTAAACTCTTTATTTTTTTCCAATGACTTTCCATTCATACGGTTCTGTTATTTAGTGATATTTCAAAGAGGGCTATACATACATTCCCGGCATGGCATAAATCAATATTATTCCTTGACCACTCATATAACAGTTGCGAAATGAGGCAGGAAACTCAATCGGAATCCGAGCAGATTTCTTGGTTATGACTACAGCGTAGCTCTGGCGGCATTTCATAAAATATGGATAGGTTACTTGCTCGGTTATCAATTGGTGTTATAGTTGTGAACGCAATCCACGACAATGTATCCGTCGATAACTCACATTTTCAGGAAGGGGTAAGCTAGGAAATGAAGACGATGATAATTTTTGTAGTTGAGGGCTACCGGGCGCATGTCCGTAGTCTACAATAACGCATTGCCATGATCTGCCAGTACCAGAAAAAACATTGGGTGAAGTTTTAAACAATAACGCAATATCTATGATAAAGGAGTGTCAAGTGAAACATGTTGTGATTACCGGTGCCAACCGTGGGATAGGCCTTGAGTTAGCGCGGCACTACCAGGCTGAAGGTTGGCGAGTCACCGGGGTCTGTCGCGAAGCGTCCTCCGAGCTTAAGGCTTTTGCAGCGCAGGTCATCGACGGGATTGATGTTACCAGTAAAGAAAGTGTCGATCGGCTAGTGGCCGCACTGCAGGGGCAAACAATCGATCTGCTGATCAACAATGCAGGCGTCTTGCAGGATGAAGCCCTCGGGTCGATCGATTTCGACTCGCTCCGATTACAGATGGAGATTAACGCCTTTGCCCCCTTGAGGATCAGCGAAGCCTTGCTGCCCAATCTACAGACGGGCAGCAAAATTGCCAACATCACCAGCCGCATGGGGTCGATAGCAGATAACGACTCCGGTGGCCGTTATGGCTATCGTGCCTCCAAGGCAGCGTTTAACGCTTTTGGCCGTTCCTTGGCGATCGATTTGAAAGGTCGTGGCATTGCCGTGGCGCAGCTGCATCCGGGATTCGTAAAAACCCGGATGGTCAATTTTGGTGGATTGATTACCCCAGAAGAATCCGTTGCCGGGTTGGCCGAAAGGATTGAGGCTCTCGACCTTGAAAACTCGGGTTCTTTTTGGCACACCAATGGTGAGGAACTTCCCTGGTGATTTGAACGATCCCGTCAGGTGAAAAATTGGCTGAGGGGTATCCAACTTTTTTTTCGGGAAGGCTGACTCTTCTATTGGCAGTCAGAAAAAATTCAGCAGCTATTTGCAGGTAATATATGAAACATCCTCTGTTCGTTGACACGCAATGGCTTCATGATAATCTGGATAACCCGGAGATAGGGATCATCGAGAATGCCTGGCTTTCTGATTCCTACCAAAAGGCTCATATTGGTGGAGCTATTTGTGTGCCTGGGCATCCTTACCTCAAGAAGCATACTGCCGATGGCGAGAGAACCCAGCAGGTCATGGATGCTGATGAATTTACTGAGCTATGTCATAACCTCGGTTTACAACGGCATAAGCATTACGTAATTTATGATGATTATTGCGGTCTGTTCGCGGCCCGCTTCTGGTGTGTGTGCCGTTACTTCGGGTTGCAAAATATAAGTATCTTGGACGGCAGTTGGCGTGGTTGGCTGGCCCAGGGACATCCAACCTCCAGCCGGATTGAAGTGCCTGGTCCTGGCTCCGATGTTGTCATTGTGCCGCAACCTGCAAAGTTTATCGGCTGGGAAGAATTACAGCGCATCTATTGCGACTTGGAAATCCAGCTCTGGGACACGCGCCGCGAGGGGGAATACCTCGGAGATGAGGATACTGACAACCTGCGCCGGGGGCATATGCCGGGAGCGCTGAACCTGGTGTGGACAGACCTGCTGACTGAAACGACTCATGACGGAGACCCTCGCTTTCTCAAGCCCCTGAAGGAATTAGAACACATGTTGGATAACTTGGGGTTGCGCCGTGACAAAACCATCATCACCTATTGCCAGTCAGGGATCAGGGCGGCATTTTGTATCTATGTTCTGGAACTGCTCGGTTACTCGCACCATCGTCTCTATGATGCATCGATGGGCGAATGGGCTAATCTGAAAGATACACCGTTGGTGAGTGGGTAACTTATTTCAAAATCCTACGCTGGGTTATTTCTCGCAAATTAAGTCGCTTTCCCCTTCGACTCCGAACTCCCTTTTCCGTTTTGCTATCGAACCTCAGCCCAGGCCGCCGCAGTAAGCCAGCGCTTTGAAAATTTTAGAAATTATATTTCCCCCTGCAGGATTTTACGGTTAAGCTGCTAGATAGCAACATTCAGGATCCTGACTACAGGATTTGGTATGCAATACAATTTGAGGAAAATTCTATGGCTAAAAAGCTAAACAACCCATTTCAGGCTTTTTTTGACAATCAGATTGTCGGGATGCTGGAAGTTAATGCTGCAGGGCAATACCTGCAGGTCAACAATCACTGGGGCGACATGGTTGGCTATTCTGTCGAAGAATTGCTGACAACAGATTTTCAATCGCTGACCCATCCGGATGATTTACCTGAGCAATTGCATCTCGACAAAGAACTTGAGGAGGGGAAAAGAAACTCATATCGAATGGAAAAACGCTATGTCTGCAAGAATGGGGAATTTTTCTGGGCGGATCTTTCCGTCACTGGGCTATACGACGATAACGGAACCTTGACCGGAATGGTTGGATTGGCCATCGATATTACTGAAAGAAAGACAGCAGAAGAAAGACTGAGATCAGCAGAGCAAATCCAACGAACATTATTGGAAGCCTCTCCCGATACTATCTGTTTCAAAGATGGTGGTGGGCGCTGGCTTTTGGCAAACAGCGCTAATCGGAAACTATTCCAACTGGAAGATGTCGATTACCAAGGCAAAACCGACACGGAGCTGGCACCTTACAGTCCTTTCTATGCCGATACGTTCATGAATTGCGAAAAGACAGATGAAGATACTTGGGATTCCCGTGGAATTTCTATTGGTGAGGAAATAATCCCGACACCAGATAGCGGAGACAAAATTTATGAGGTCATCAAGCATCCTCTATTTCATTCTGATGGAAGTCGCAAAGCTCTTGTTGTTCTTGGTCGGGATATCACTGTCCGAAAAAAGGCTGAAGAACAACTGCGTCATCTGGCCGCAGCGATTGAGCAGGCAGGAGAAACCATTGTCATTACCGATACAAAAGGAATCATGGAATACGTTAATCCTGCTTTTACAGCTGTGACCGGCTACACGCGGGATGAAGCCATCGGTCAGAACCCACGTATTCTGAACGGTGGCGAACTGGACGGTTCAATCTATGACGAACTGTGGGCAACGATCACCCAGGGGAAGCTCTGGAAAGGGCGTTTTCACAATAAAAGGAAGGATGGCAGCCGTTTCGTTGAGGATGTCAACATTTCCCCCATCGTTAGTTCGGCAGGTAAGATTGTAAACTATGTCGCTGTCAAGCGGGAGATAACTGAACAGTTGTTGGTTGAAGATCAGTATCGGCAAGCGCAGAAAATGGAAGCGGTCGGTCAGTTGGCCGGAGGGGTAGCGCATGATTTTAACAACATGCTGGCGATTATCCTTGGTCAGGTTGAAATTGCGCTGATGAAAATACCACCCGGCGATCCACTGGAGAAGCGCTTACTGGAGATCAAACACGCAGCTAAGCGTTCCGCTGAGCTGACTCAACAGTTACTTGGATATGCACGGAAACAATCCCGCCAGCCACAAGTTTTGAATTTGAATGATACGGTAGCAACCATGCTTAAAATGCTCAAACGGCTGATTGGTGAGAATCTTGAGCTCCGTTGGCAACCCGAGGCAGCGCTTCCTTTAGTGAATATTGACCCCAGCCATTTGAACCAGATCCTGACCAACCTGATTATCAATGCCAGAGATGCTATTGATGGCTCAGGAGTCATAGTGGTTCAAACGACTCAAGTATTTCTTGACGAGAAATTCTGCTACGAACATTCTGGGAGCCATTCCGGCGAACATGTTCTGTTGCAGGTCATTGATAACGGTTGCGGCATGAGTCAGGACATCCTCACCAAGATGTTTGATCCGTTCTTCACAACGAAAGAGGTTAATAGAGGGACTGGTTTGGGTCTTTCGATGGTTTTTGGCCTGGTCAAGCAAAACAACGGCTATATTACCGCTAGCAGCACTCCAGATCAGGGCTCAATCTTCAGCCTTTATTTTCCTCGTACCCTGATTGATGAAAGTCTGTCAATTCAAGCCGATCACGGAACACCGCTGTCTGGCACTGAAACCATTCTCGTCGTTGAGGATGAAGCCGCACTGCTTGATGTCACAATCTCCATGTTGACTGAGGCGGGGTACAATATTTTGTCTGCACCGAAGCCATTTACGGCAATACAACTGGCAGAAAAATATCAAGGGACGATTCATCTCTTACTGACTGACATTGTTATGCCTAAAATGAACGGGATAGAACTCAGCACTTGCCTGTTAAAAACCCGACCCGAACTGAAAATCCTGTATATGTCTGGCTACCCCAGAGACCACCTTGTTCAGCAGAAAGACTACAATCATGGTGCGCAACTTTTACCGAAACCTTTCTCTGCACACAAACTGACCAAAAGCATCAGGGAAATCCTTGATCGCTGAAGAGCTTCTCAACTCTCAGCCAAGGCCATGAATTGAACCGTCTTTTCGCACCTGCCAGCGCTCAGCACTCGGATGTCTCGGCAGCCCCGGCATGCGCAGGATATCCCCGGTGAGAACTACCAGGAAGCCAGCCCCGGAATTGATCTGGATGCCACGCACAGTGATATCGAAATTGCGCGGCCGACCGAGCAGGTTGGGATCGTCTGATAGGGAGCCGGAAGCTTTGGCGATACAGACCGGCAGATGGTCGAAGCCGAGTTGCTGCACCTGACGCAAATCTTTGGCCGCTTGTTTGGTAAACGCGACATCGTCAGCGCCATACATCTCCCGACAGATGATCCGCACCTTCTCTTCGACCGGTTGGTCGAGAGAATAGAGGGGGCGGTAGGACTGACTCTGGTTGGCGGCCTGCATCACCTGTTCAGCCAATTCAAGTGCTCCTTCGCCTCCGCTGGCGTAATGATCACAAACCGCAAAAGGGGTGTTCAGTTCTTGACAGCGGGCTTTGATCAACGCCAGTTCCGCATCGTTGTCGCCGGCAAAACGGTTGATGGCAACCACCGGCTCCTTGTTGAACTTACGCACGTTCTCGATATGCTTGTCGAGATTCGCCAATCCTTTGTGTAGCGCCGGTAAGTCCTTTTCGCTGAGCTTATCCTTCGCTTTCCCGCCATGCAGCTTCAGCGCCCTGGTAGTGGTCACCAAAACCACCGCCTGCGGATCCAGATTGCCGATCCGGCACTTGATATCGAAAAATTTTTCCGCCCCCAGATCAAAGCCAAAGCCGGCCTCGGTCATGACCCAGTCGGCATGATGCAGAGCTGTCCGTGTGGCCAGCAGGCTGTTGCAGCCATGGGCGATATTGGCAAAAGGGCCGCCGTGCACCAAGGTTGGCACCCCTTCCAGACTCTGCACCAGGTTGGGGTGGATGGCGTCGCGCAGCAGGGCGAGCATGGCGCCGGTGACCTGTAGTTGTTTAGCAAAAATTGGCTCACCACTGTAAGTAAAGGCGACCAGGGTATTTTCTAGGCGTCGGCAAAAATCATCCAGATTGGATGCCAGACAGAGCATCGCCATCACTTCGGAGGCGGCGGTAATGTCAAATCCTCCTTCCCGTGGGATACCCTGCAGTTTTCCACCCAAACCCAGCACGATATGCCGCAGGCTTCGGTCGTTCATATCGATCACTCGTCGCCAGAGCACCCGGCGCGGATCGATGTTCAATTCGTTACCTTGATAGATATGGTTATCGATCACAGCCGAAAGCAGGTTGTTAGCACTGGTGATGGCGTGAAAGTCGCCGGTGAAGTGCAGGTTGATTCGATCCGCTGGCAGAATCTGACTGTAACCGCCGCCAGTGGCGCCACCTTTCATCCCCAAACAGGGACCGAGGGAGGGTTCGCGCAGTGCCAAGCAGACCGATTTGCCCAGTTTGGCAAAAGCCTGTCCCAAGCCAATTGTGGTCGTGGTTTTCCCTTCTCCGGCAGCGGTGGGTGTGGTCGCTGAAATCAGAATCAAATGTCCCTGTTTGCTACTTGGCCGCTGCAAGGCATCGATGTGAACCTTAGCCATCTCTCGACCATAAGGGAGCAAGTCATCCTTATCGATGCCAAGCTGATCGGCTACCAGACCGATTGGTTTAGGCTGAACCTGTTGGGCAATCTCGGTGTCACTGTGCATGTCGAAATCCTTCCTGGGCAGGGAGTGCCAAGTCAGTTGAGAGTAAATGTTTTAGCTTGTTT
>JASJGU010000266.1:0-2701 GCA_033791385.1 Desulfuromusa sp. | reverse complement strand
AACGGTTCATCAGCGGCAACACTGCGATTGCAATCGCAGTGTTGCCGCTGATGAACCGTTTGTCGAAAGCCCACCACGAGCACGAACAGGCCACGGAAACCTGATTGCAGACCGGGTGCCTGGGGTACTCATTCCGGATTCATATATTCGGAGTGGGTACTTGAATGTTACGTTATCCCGCAAGCAACCCCGTCAAGCTCTCAATGGCGATTTCGATCTCTTCGGCTGTCGTTGTCCTGCCCAGGCTGAATCGTACCGCACCGGCACCAACTTCCGGCGATACACCCATTGCCTGTAATACGGGTGACATCTCCATACGATCTTCGTGACAGGCCGACCCTGTAGAAACCGCCAAGTTGGGGAGGTTCGCTAACAATTCATTACCCTGGTGATCAAGGAATGAGACATTCAGCGTATTGGGTAAGCGCTCCTCTGGATGTCCATTGAGTGCAATACGATCACCGCAACATTCTTTCAACGCTGACCACAGTCGATCTCTTAATGTCCGTATTCTGACCATAGCGGAGAGGTCACGGGCGAGTTCACAAGCTTCCCCTAGAGCTGCCGTTAACAAGGCACTTTCGGTACCCGCGCGGCGCCCGAGTTCGTGCCCTGCCCCATGAATGAGCGGTTCAAGCTCCATGCCTTCGCGTATATAAAGTGCACCAATACCTTTAGGGGCATAAAGCTTGTGTCCGGCAATGGTCAGGAAATCCACACCGAGTTCATCTACGCGGGTGGGTACTTTGCCAACCGACTGGGCTGCATCGGTATGAAAAGGTACTCCATGCTCACGTGCAATTTGAGTGCAGTCCTCAATTGGCTGGAGAGTACCGACCTCGTTATTGGCATGCATGATGCTGATGAGGATTGTGTCTGATGTAATGGACTGGATGAGATCATTTGTATCTACCCGTCCGGTTGCATCCACCGGCAACCATGTGATTTTTGCACCCAGACTCTCCAGAAAGCGACAGGGTTCAACGATCGCGGGATGCTCGACCTGTGTCGTGATGATATGTGCATTTGGAACCTGACGGGCGAAAAATACACCTTTCAGAACATGGTTATTGGATTCACTTCCACCGCTGGTAAATACAATCTCACCTGGCTTACAACCTAATAGTCCTGCAACCTGTTTTCGTGTAGATTCGACAACCGTTCGCGCTGGTGTACCCGCCCAATGAGAACTCGACGGATTGCCGAAAGCATTTCCCATGATCTGCCGCATGACTGATTCAACCCTTGGATCAACCGGTGTCGTAGCGTTATAGTCAAGGTAGATTTGTTGTTTCCTGGCTGTACTCATATCCCTCTCTTTCAATACACGCACTACGGACCAGGTTTTTAATGGGCCACATACGCCCGACGATGAATGACTCAAAAACTGTGATGCGATAAGTCAGCGAATTGTGCCTCTTGAGGTAGAATGGCTAACTCGGCGGAATCCTGTTTTTCTGTTAAAGATTTCACCTGGCTGGAAGTACAATTATTTACGTTGCACCAAGAAGAGGCAAGCATGAGTATCACACGCAGACAAATCCTACAAATGCTGGGTGCCGGACTGGTCGTCAGCCAGGCTCCAATTGCAAATGCTTCCGGGTTAAATTCAGGATCAATCCTGAAACCACCGCGTCTGAAAGCGGGTGATACGGTGGGTCTAATCAATCCTGCGGGTGCAACATTTCACCCGGACGATGTAAATTATGCAGCGGAGACTCTGGCAGCGCTGGGGCTCAAGATGAAAACCGGTGAGCACCTGCTTGACCGGTATGGATACCTGGCGGGAACCGACAAAGCCCGTGCAGATGACATCAATCACATGTTTGCAGACCGGGATGTAGCGGCCATTCTCACCTTAAGAGGCGGCTGGGGATGTAACCGGCTTCTGGAGCTTCTGGATTATGACACAATCGCTAAAAACCCCAAGATACTCATGGGGTACAGCGATATCACCAGCCTGCTGTTAGCGCTTAATGCTAAAACCGGCCTGGTCACGTTTCATGGCCCGGTCGGGACCTCTACCTGGAACCAGTTTTCCACGGGCTATGTTGAAAAACTTTTGTTCAAAGCAGAGGTTTTCAGCATGGAAAACCCGAGGGAGATTGGGGATAACCTCGCCCAGTCCAAAGAACGCATACTGACCATCAATGGCGGTAAGGCAAGAGGCAGATTACTGGGTGGAAATCTGTCCGTGTTAACTTCCATGGTTGGTTCAAACTACCTTCCGGATTTTAACAAAAACATTCTCTTTCTTGAGGATGTTGGCGAGGATATCTACCGTATAGACCGTATGCTTACCCAGCTGAAACTGGCGGGCATCCTGGGTCAGATATCCGGCTTTGTCTTTGGAAAATGCAGCGACTGCGGCCCTGGCAAGGGTTTTGGTTCACTCACATTGGAAGAGGTTTTGGACGACCATATCAAACCGCTGGGAATACCCGCCTGGTATGGCGCCATGATCGGGCATATTGAGAACAAATTCACCATCCCCTTGGGTATCGAAACTGAAATTGATGCTGACAACGGAAGAATCTCGCTACTGGAACCGGCGGTAACTTGAATTAGATTCGCAGACACTTGGAAAACAGACCATGAAAAAACCTATTCTGATACTTGCACTGAGCCTGATATCGACAGTGGCGACGGCTGATTATGCCATCAGGGGTGAAGGAAATTTCACGTGCCCGGATTATGTTGC
>JASJGU010000265.1:0-5821 GCA_033791385.1 Desulfuromusa sp. | reverse complement strand
TATAAATGTTGCCTCCCTCGACTGCAACGGCAAGTGGCATTACAGGTTAATCCTATTGACGTTATTAGCCCAAAGTCAGCATTCCATGGCAGGAGAACGCTAGCTTCCATGGATAACCAAGTTATTCAGTCATATTTTATGATATGGAGCCCTTTGATCGAGTGCAATCTCAATTTCCTATCGGGAGATCTGGTGGGTATGGAATTTCGAAAGAACCTAATATTGTTGCGGCAATTTTAGTTGGAGGGAGTTTTTAGTTAAGGACTGAGTTTGAAGTGGTACAGCAATAAGTTGAGAGCAGATTGTTGATATTGTTTTTTCCAGGGTGGGAAGTTGAAATTTTTTAAATGCAGTTACTTATTGTGGTGATTGTTTAAGTTTATCTGTATTTACCGGCAGTGTGAACAGGAAATAATGTTGCTCATTGCTAACTTGTGGCGGAAATGAGGAGATTTTAGGTATTTGCAGTCATTTATAAGTATGACCAAAACAGTAATTAATCCGTCAAAGTTGTTATAATGTCTTGAAAGATAATATAAATCTATCGTTGCTGAGTAGTTTTTTGGCGAATCACCAGTAACGACAAGGCAGGAGGAGAACGTTATGAAATATATCATCATCCTTACGATTCTGTTTACCGCCTCGATTGCGCTGGCTGAGCATCGATCTTCAATATATCTTCTGACTAATTCTGATGCGGTCAGTTTGTCTGGCGGATTCCATTATGCGTTGAGTAAGAGCCCGAACCATCAGGCGGTTGATTGGACGAATCCGGCAACTGGACTGAGTGGTTCGACGCTACCGATTAAAAGTTATCGGACTTCTTATGGGCAGGTATGTCGTGAATACCTGTCGACAATACAGCTCGACGGTGCAACTCAACAGGCCTTTGGTACTGCTTGTCGACAAGCAGATGGCAGTTGGAAGATAGCTGGGCAAAAACCGGTAAAAAGAGCACAACAGGCACTTCACTTTGTTTATGTGAAAGAGTCCCGACAGCAGACGTCCCAGCGCCCTTCTTTTGCATTTAAACACCCACCAATCAAACAGTCGAATGTAGGGCAAATGAAAACCGGTCAAAATTACCATAGTGATCACTTTCATGAGAAAATTAGGACATTAAAGCGGGGAAGTCAGCCAGCACCCGAACAGCGGCGGATTGAACCAAAACAGCCTACGAAACTTCTCAAGATGGTTGCTTATTAAAAAGATAATATTTGTACTTGTCCGAATCTTAATGAATACTGATGATTCAGTAGAAACTTCAATCCCAAGTCGTTCACAACTGATCGACTTGGGATTCGTTGTGTATAAATGTGAGGGGATGTAAGAGGGTAATTGGCGTATGTACAAGATTGTTGTGCACCCAGGTAGTGCGCACAAAGATGATTTCCTGTCGGTGAGCGTTCTACTTTCAGCTCTGGATGAGGTCAAAGCGGTTTACCGTCGTGAAGCGACTGCCGAAGATTTGGCTGATCCGTTTACTTATGTGGTTGATGTCGGCATGGAATACAATGCTGATAAGCTCAATTTCGATCATCATCAGGACCAGGCGCTGCCCTGTGCTTTTCATCTGGTGATGAAGCACCTCGGTCATCATGAGCGGGCAATGTTGATGTTCGAATGGTACGGCCACATGAGTATGATGGATGTTCGCGGCCCTTATCGAACTGCTGAGCACCTTGGGGTTGATACCAGTGTTCTGTTCGCTGCTTCTTCGCCGATTGATGGCTACATCTTGTCCCGTTTTTCCCAGCTCGAAAGGTTGCGTCAGGGCGATCTCTTTTACCGTTTGATGAAAGAGTTCGGCGAAGATTTGCTGGCGATGATCGGCCGGAAAATGGAGCGGCTTGAGCGGTTGAAAACAGAAGCACTGGTGGTGCCGGTCAAACATCTTAAAGCCATTGTCTGCACCATTACCGATGACCCGAAGTTGTCGATGGATCGCTATCTCAGATTTCTTGATGATGAGCGGGTCGCCATGAGTATTACTCCGTCGGCCCGTGGTGGTGGTTGGGAGATGTTGCGGATTGGCGACAATATCAACGTCGATTTCCGGGCGGTGGCGGATAGTCCGGATATTCGTTTTGTGCATGCGAATGGATTTGTCGCAAAAACCGAGACAATGCTGCCGATTGATGAAACTTTAAAGCTGGCAAATCGGGCCGTTTTTACTCCTGACGCTCTGGCGTCCTGACCTGTTTTTGCTGTTTAACTCCGTGCGAACAACAAAGCCCCAACCGAAAAAAGGTTGGGGCTTTGTTGTTTTAGTCGATACCGACAAACAGCTTGATATACTGGAGTCGCTCGTGATCTGATGGGTTTTCGCTCTGCACCTGGCTCATTCGGCCACGGAAGTCACATAGTTTATCATGTCCTTTTTCCTGCATCCAGGCTTCCATTTCCTGCTTCATTTTATCGATCTGCTCCAGACCGTTCTGAAACAGGGTTGAGCAGACTTGCACGACTTTGGCTCCTGCAAGAATCGCTTTGACTGCATCGCGTCCGGTATGGATTCCTGTACTGCTGGCGATATCGCAGGAAACCTTGCCGGTTAACAGTGACAGCCAGCGCAGGGTGTAGTGAATTTCCTCAGAAGAGCTGTAGGGATTGCCGTGTATCAACTCCATTTTATCAATATCGATATCGAACTTGTAAAAGCGGTTAAATATCACCAGCCCGTCGGCACCTTTCCAGGTTACTTTGCCCGCTTCTTTGTTCCGCCCGAACCAGCCGACACTGTAGGCCGGGGCTTCGGCACGATCCTGAGTCAGGCGATCAGCAAAGTTGGCAAACGAGGTGAAATATGGGCCGACTTTCATCGCCACCGGAATTTTTACCCGGGTTTTGACATCATGCAGAATTCGTAAATGCAGATCGACGATTGATGGGCCTTCCTGATTGGCCAGGGTCGGCATTAGGCCGACATTCAATTCGATGGCATCGGCACCGGCATTTTCCAACTGCAAGGCGTAATCGGCCCAGCGGTCTGTGCTGATACAGTTGAGACTGGCGATAATTGGGATGTCGACGGACTGTTTGGAATCGCGGATCAGATCCAGGTAGTCTTTAGGTCCGAGTTCCATGCCGTAGCCTTGCAGATAATTGTAAGCTTCGCCGTAGCCGGAATAGTCTTCGGCATGTTTGCTCAGCGCCAGTGTTTCGGCGGCAATCTGTTCTTCGAATAGTGACTTTAAAACAATCGCCCCGGCCCCTGCATCGGCGCATTTCCGGACACCGTCCAGTGTTTTCGTCAAGCTGCTGCTGGCAACGACAAACGGGTTGTTCAGCGGTATTCCCATATAAGTGGTCGATAGATCGGCCATTTGTATCCTCCCTTGTTAATACGCGTGCGACATCTTTTTTTATTCTAGCAGAAAAAACCTCGACCCGTGGCAGGCTAATTTTATAACCTGCTATAATTACAGGTATGAAAAAGCTTCATACTTTTCATATCTGGGATGGCCCACAGGCTGGTATGTTTCGGGATATGCTGGCCGAAGAGGGTGTCGACTGTCTGTTGAAGAATGATCGTCTCTTCGCGGCAATCGGAGAAATCCCTTTTGTTGAGTGCTTCCCGGAACTCTGGGTGATCGATGATGAAATCTATCCGCGCGCCCGGTTGTTACTTGATGGTTGGCTGGCGCGGGACGTTGGTGCTGATGAAACCATCTGGATCTGCGCTCACTGCGGTGAACAATCGACACAGCAGTTTTCCGCTTGTTGGAATTGTTCCCGGCCCCGCGAGGAGCAGGAATGATTGTCCGTTGGTAATTTAACGTCTTGGCTGGTTAAAAATGGAGTGTAGTTATGTGTCTGCCGCTAAGAGTCTGTGGAGTGTTTCTGCTGCTGATTCTTATGTTGCCCTTGAGTGCTACCGCTGCTCCGGTTGGCCCCACGCTGAATAGTGGGGTTGTTGTTCGGGAGGGAATAATCCAGAATCTGACCAAAGAAGGGTATCTGGCCCACTTTTCTAACGGTCAGGGGTTTCAGCGCGGTGTTTCAGCATACCTGTGGGATAATAGAAATTGGCTGAAAAATGTAAATTTTAACAATGCGAAACAAGTCGATGTCGTGATCTGCTTGATGAACAAAAAAGGTTACGTAAACTTTTCAGCTCACGCCACCGAGCAGACTTTTATGAACTGGTGCGAGGGGATGCTTGTCGATTAGCAATGTATCTTTTTGCTGTTGCTGACTTGACCCTGACCGGTACACTTCTCTAGGATGAGACATCAATTTTAATCATAGGGAGCAAAATGAGTGTCATGAAAATTGTCATCGATAAAAACCTCTGCTGCGGAAGCGGTGAATGCGTTAAAATCTGTCCCGATAAAGCGATCAGCATTGTCGATGGAAAAGCGGTGCTCGACGAAGCCAAGTGCGATTTTGATGGTATCTGTATTCCTGCTTGTCCCTGTAGCGCCATCAGTTTCGATGATGGGGAAGTGGGTGGCTGCGGATTCTAATTGCGAAAATTACTGTTGAAATAGGTTTTAAAGGCTGGGTTATCTCAAACGGTAACCCAGCCTTTTTTGTTTGCTCCGCTAGGAAGAACGCTGGTCTAAAATCCGTTTCAGGAAAAAATATTTTCTGACCAAGGACCCGTTCCTGTTTACGAGAATTCTGCGGTGTTCTTTTCTGCTTCAATAGCTTGAACGCAAATACAGTGTGTTGCGTTTTGTTAATGAGCTTTTTTGCCGTCGATTTGTGCTGTTTTCTGTATACGGATTAGTGGGTTGACCGGTTCTTTGGGTAGACCGTTGTTCTATGGAAATTCGTCGGTAAAAATGGTGTTGACTGGAGGGTGGATGTGATATATGAAAAAATATAACACTAAAGGTATTGCTGTCGATGGCAGCAATCTTCACCCCTGATTAGAAGGAGTAACCATTCTATGGAAGCACACAGTCACAATCTTGCCGTTCCTTGTCGTTGTGGTGGTCAGGCTAAAATTTTTGGACCGAGTGAGTTTGCTCCGTCCAGCCATTGGGGAATTTACTGTTCTAAAAATGACTGCGATAAAATGGCTTCTGCCGACAGCCTGGACGGAGCGGTGGAAATGTGGAACGAAGATCAGATGTTGGAAATTTACTGATCAACAATCAATCGTTGATTGAGAAACGGGCGGCCAGATTGGTCGCCTTTTCTTTTTTCTGCGCTGATTCTTTCGGCTTTATATGAAAAATGCTACTATCTGTCGGTTGATCTATTCAGGTAATCTTCGTTAAAATATCTCATGACACCCTAGCCGAAATTATATGCCATGACGAACCGACTAAAATCTCCCGAAACTATCCATCTACGTGATTATAAAACTCATGCCTATCTGGTTGAGCAGGTCGAGTTGACCTTTGTCCTTGAGCCTTCTGCTACGCAGGTTCAATCGCGGGTGCAACTTTATCGCAACCCCGATCGTGCCGTTGCCGAGCCATTAGTTTTGGCTGGTAACAGCATGCAGTTGATCGGCATCAAATTGGATGGGACTGTTCTGTCTGAAAATGCCTATCAGTTGGATGGTGATAATCTGACCATTCTCAACGTGCCGGAGAAGTTCACGCTGGAGATCGAAACCCAGATCGACCCGGCCGGAAATACTTCACTGGAGGGGTTGTATCAATCCAGCGGCAACTTCTGTACTCAGTGCGAGGCGCACGGTTTCCGCAAAATCACCTATTATCCAGACCGTCCCGATGTGATGGCTTGCTTCCGGGTGCGGATTGAAGCGGACAAGCAATACCCAGTGCTGTTGAGCAACGGCAATCTGGTCGGGCAGGGCGATTTGCCAGATTGCCGTCACTATGCCGAGTGGGAGGACCCG
>JASJGU010000264.1:0-4849 GCA_033791385.1 Desulfuromusa sp. | reverse complement strand
CGGGTCTATTCTATCGAGCGGATAGCTGTTCTAGCAGGGCGCGCCCGGAAAATTCTTGATCAGCTACAATTGAGTAATATCAATATTAAAATTGCTGACGGAACCATTGGTTGGGCAGATCAGGCCCCCTTTGCGGGTATCCTTGTTGCGGCTGGAGCTCCAGATGTCCCAGCCAAATATCTAGAGCAACTGGATGTCGGTGGGAAACTGGTGTTGCCGGTTGGGGATCAGAATCAGCAGATTCTGACCCGGATCACCCGTCAGGAAGATGGTCGTTTTAAGCGTGAACAGTTGATGGGGTGCCGCTTTGTCCCTTTGATTGGCGAACAGGGTTGGCAGTTTGAAACTGTAAGCTGATACGGAAAAGCTGGATAATTTGTTATGAAGTCCATCCGCCGATTATATGATTGGGTTCTTTCCTGGGCAGAAACCCCTTACGGTGTTCCCGTATTAGGTATGCTGGCGTTTGCTGAGGCCAGCTTCTTTCCTGTTCCACCAGACGTTCTGCTGATGGCGCTTGCCCTTGCCATGCCCTGGAAGTCATATCGTTTTGCTCTGATTGCTACACTTGGCTCTGTTGCTGGTGGTGCGTTAGGTTATTTGATTGGATGGGGACTGTGGGATACGGTCGGGACGTACTTTTATCAATATGTTCCCGGGGTGTCTGTCGCAGGATTTAATCAGGTCGGTGGATTATTTGAGCAATACGGCTTCTGGATTATTTTTGCCGCTGGCTTCACCCCAATCCCCTATAAAATATTTACTATTGCAGCCGGTGTGTTTAGCGTAAATTTCCCCGTTTTTATGCTGGCTTCCCTGGTTGGCCGTGGTCTGCGGTTTTTTCTGGTGGCTGCTATGTTTTATTATTTTGGCAAGCCAGCCCGCAGGATAATAGAAAAATATTTTAATCTGCTGTCTATCCTATTGCTCATTGCTCTGATTGGTGTCATTCTTCTATTTAAATATTTGTCCTAACGAAAAATTTCTTGGTGATTGAGGATGTATAAATTTTCATCGACAGTCTTGCTTAAAACGGTCAATTCTGTGCTGAAAATGCGTTTGCCTTTTTTCCTCTTGCTGGGTGTTTTCAGCCTCTTTCTGAACGCCTGCGAAGCAGGCATCTATCACACTGTCAAATCTGGCCAAACATTGTACCGGATCAGTCGTACTTATGAGGTTGATGAAAAATATCTGGCACGTGTGAATGGTATTTCCGACCCGTCACAACTGCGGATTGGTACCCGTCTTTTTATCCCGCGTGCTGAACGGGTTTTGCCTGTTCAGGTTATAAAACCGAAAACTACCACCACGTCAGTTCCCGACCCGGTTAAAGTTTCGGTAAAGAAAAAAACGCTACCTTCTTCATCGCGACAGTCAAAGATAAAACAGACAAAACCAGCTGTAACCAAGCCTCAAGTGTCAAAAGCAAAAGCGACTCAGGTTGAAAAACTGCAGTGGCCGTTACGTGGAAAAATTGTTCGCTCTTTCAGTAAAAAAGCAAAAGCCGGAGGTGGTAAAGGGATAGAAATAGGGGTTCGCGCCGGAAGTGAAGTCACCGCAGCCGAAGCTGGTAAAGTGATTTATAGTGGTGATGGGGTCAATGGATACGCTTTTCTTATTATCCTGCAACATGAAAATGATCTTTTTACTGTCTATGGATTCAATCGTAAAAATCTTGTCAAGCAGGGGGATTTTGTCAGTCAGGGAGAACGAATAGCATTATCTGGAACCCCTCCGGCTGGCGGTAAGCCTCGGCTCCATTTTGAAGTACGCAAAGGGAAGATTGCAGTCAACCCAATTTTATATTTGCCTTGATGTTTTTGTCCCTTTAGCTTTTTTGTTTGAATGTTATGTGCCTGTTGTGGAGGTCATGATGGATGATTTTAGCTCAAAAGATAAGTGCACTGATAGCGCTGCTGACCGCAGTGATGTTACAAAGAAGCAACGTCTCGGTGGGAAAAAAAAACAACTGCGCGAAGATACAGCCTATTTTGCTCCTGACCAGACGACAGCTGATGCTATCAAGCTTTACCTGAAGGAAATTCAAAAAAGCCAGCTCCTGACGGCCGAAGATGAACGGGAACTTGCCGGGCTGATTGCACAGGGTAATGATGCCGCCAGGGAGCGTATGATTGAGTCAAATTTGCGCTTGGTGGTTAAAATTGCCAAACGTTATATGAATCGCGGCTTACCCTTTCTGGATTTGATCGAAGAAGGGAATCTGGGGCTGATTAAGGCAGTTGAAAAGTTTAAAGTCAGTAAAGGATGCCGTTTTTCTACTTATGCGACCTGGTGGATTCGCCAATCGATTGAACGTTCTATTGTCAATCAAAGTCGAACTATTCGTCTGCCGGTTCATGTCGCCGACGATATCAATAAACTGGTCAAAATCAGCCGGGAATTAGTGCAACGATTAAAGCGTGATCCTGAGGTGGATGAAATCGCCGAAGCGATGGGCACTGATTCCAGTTATGTTCGCCGTATGATGATCCTGGTTAAGAAAACTTATTCAATTGAGCATCCTCTGGGTGATGGCGATGACTATAGTTTGATTGATACCATTGAAGACTCAAAACTTGTCAACCCTGAAAGTAAAATTGAGGATCTGGATCGTTTTGCCCATCTGCAGGAATGGATGGCCGATTTAAATGAAAATGAGCGTGAAATTCTTGCACTGCGTTTCGGTCTTGATGATCACGATCCGCAAACCCTTGACACAATTGGACAAAAATTTGGAGTGACCCGCGAAAGAATTCGACAGATTGAAGCGAAAAGTCTGGTCAAGTTAAGAAAGTTGATGGAAAATAGTCTAACCGATGAAGATCGCCAATAACTGCAAATCTGGAGCTTATAAATGGAAGACTTAAAACAGATTATCCGTGATATTCCCGATTTTCCTAAACAGGGGATTGTCTTTAAAGATATTACAACCTTGCTGTCTGATGCAAAAAGTTTTCATCGCATGGTTGATCTGCTGGCTCATCGTTATATCGGTGAGAAGATTGATCAGATCGTTGGGATTGAAGCGCGTGGCTTTATCTTGGGAGCAGCTTTAGCATATAAGCTGGGAACTGGTATTACTCTGGTACGTAAGCCTGGAAAACTCCCTTTCCAAACTCGCAGTATCAGTTATGAGCTAGAATACGGCAGTGATACTTTGGAAATTCATGAAGATGCTTTTAAAGCAGGTGATCGGGTGATTATAGCCGATGACCTGTTAGCAACCGGCGGTACCATGGCAGCTGTTGTCGAGCTGGTGGGAAAATTCGGAGCAGAGATACATGAGTGTGCGTTTATGGCCGAGCTGGAATTTCTTGATGGCCGGAGCAAGCTTCCCGAAGGTAAGGTTTACAGCCTGTTAAAGTTTTGAATTGCTATTTTGGTATCCCAAAAAACTTGTCAAACAGGGTCTCCCTAAGTTATAAGCATCCACACACGGCCCCGTAGCTCAGCTGGATAGAGCGGCACCCTCCTAAGGTGATTGTCGGAGGTTCGAATCCTCCCGGGGTCGCCAATAGAACAATATGAATCGGATACTTAGGGTAATTCAGGGTAGCCATTTATATTATTTGCCAAAATGATTTCCAGTGTGTAGCCAACGTGTTGCCAGTTTACTTTTCTTATGTTTGTTATTTACTAAATAAAATTTATGTTATCCAGCGCAGTACATATCAATGTTGGTAAGGTATCCGCAAAAAAAATAAGCTCTTTGAATAGGGTTTGTTTCCCCAATTCAAATAACTCCAGCTGCGTTGTCAACCTTTAGCAATCCAGTATACAATAACAACAAGTTGAAGGCCCGCTCCCTATCGATACCATCCCCCGTTGCGAGAAGGTCCTTTCTCCATGTTTCCCCAGCACTCGGCTGTATCAAAACTAACCCGATAAATCCATGAATAGGAAAATAAAATGGCTGAAATTAAAATGAAGCAACCTGTCGAAAAAAAGGTCCGCACTGTTGATTCCAAATCCACAGGAGCCGTTCGCTGTGTGGTTCTGGTTCCGAATGAACCCTCTATCACCACCGACGAACCGGTCGAACGAGGCGGCACTGGCGACGCAGCGTCCCCCCTGATGCACTTCACTGCTTCGCTGGCGACATGCCAGACGGTACAGATTATTAAGGTCGCTGCAGCGATGCGTTTCGAGCATGGCGCTATCGATGTTAAAGCCTCGACAACCACCGACCATGTCGCTGCGGTTGAAGGTGAGCAAAAGGTGATGCGCCTTTGCGCTGCAGAGATGGTTATCGATATCGAAACAAATGAACCAGAGAAGAAGATTGAGCGGCTTAAGCTCTTGTCTGAAGATCGCTGCCCGGTCGGTCAGCTTTTCAATGACGCTGGCTATCCTCCAACGTTCATCTGGAATATTCTGCCGCTGTAGATATGCCAGACCTTGTTGATGATGCAAATATTGATTTTGGAAGTAAGCTAATAAAATTAGAAAAAAAAATATTCCGTTCTAGAGGAGGATCAATACGAATTATTGTCCGGTGAGATTAGGCATTACGAGGCCGTTAATTTAGCGATCAAAGACTAAGTCCTAGGTGCAAGGCAAACTTCGCTAGGTCAGTACGGGCGTACGTTGAATGTCAGTTTCTGAACGTAAGTCCATTGGATGTTACATGGTATTAAACAAAACATAACAAAAAGTTCAACGCGGACCCAGTCACCTCCGCTTCGTTTATGTACATACGTACGCGTATTTTAGCAAAACACTACACTCCGGTTGTTGGCCGGTTAACTTGGCGTTCAGAGATCGACTAATCACTTTTGCGGGGGTCTTTTCGGGCTGGTCAGCATATTTTCAAAACTAGTTACATGTGATAAAGCTGTTGGAGCATTTC
>JASJGU010000263.1:0-4794 GCA_033791385.1 Desulfuromusa sp. | reverse complement strand
CTCGACTATCTGCTTGAAAACTCATATGCTTGTCTCTCCAGATTCGGGCAGTTCTATCGTCGTCACCCTTAAACCTGTTGACTGAAAACATTACGCGCATCGGACTCACTGATCGGCGGCAATAACACCCGCAAGTAGTCCATTACCACCTGATCGACGCCAAAATCCGAGGCGCGCGTCGCGACATCGGGATGCGTGGACTCATCCAGTGTCGCAACCATTGCTGCCGCCAAGGCATTGACATCGCTAACTGACACCAGCCGCCCCCATTTACCGTTTCCCAATATTTCCGCGGGGCCACTGGGACAGTCGGTCGATATTACTGGTGTGCCACAGGCCATAGCCTCGGCCAGCACGTTACCGAAGCCCTCCCAACGCGACGACAACACGAACAGCGCGACGCGGTGCATGTACGGATAGGGATTGTTGACGAAGCCTGGCAGCACGACATCCTGTTCAAGCCCCAGTTCGTGCACCAGTACCTCAAGTTCAGGACGACACTCTCCCTCTCCAAGTATCATCAGCCGCGCTTCGCGCTGCGTCCGCAGCTGGGCAAAGGCTCGGATCAACAGTGAAAAGTCTTTTTGTGGAGTGAGCCGACCGACTCCAAGAACGACCGGAGGCTTCCCGGAATCAAGCCATGGGTGATCCAACCGTTGCTGGCTGCGCGCGATCATGTCTGGTGTAACCACAGGGTTGTAGATCACCTGGATGCTCTGTCGTCGCAGGCCGATGGTGGCTGCCAAATCGACCGCCACACCACTTGACACAGCCACCACGCCATCCGCACGAGGGTAAGCCCACAACATAAAATAACCCATGAAACGCGCGCGCAGAAGCTTAGCATTGGCCCTGGAAACCGTAAAATTGGCATGTTCGCTGACTACTAACCGGGTCGGCACACGAGAAAGCCACCGTGCAGCCACAGCCACGACGTTGGCATAGTTCAGCGCAGAGAGCAGTGTTGCCGGACGCTCTCGTCGCAGATAACGCACAAGTCCGGGCAGGCACATCAGTACTCGGGGTGCGTCGAGATCCACTATCCGTACGGTTTCAAGAACATCTTCAAGATATGTCCCTTCTGCTCTGGCAAGTACGAGATCGACCTTATGCCCGCACTCTGCAAACCCGTTAGCGAGCGTCAGCATGACCCGTTCAGCGCCTCCGCCGCGCAATGAGGGGAGAAATATAGCCATATGAACACCAGTATCATGAGGCATACAATAATCCTTTCAAAATAGTGTATAAGCACTTTCCAGAAGGATTATTCGGGATATCAAGGAGGGCAGGAAAATCGCCACTATCAACTTAATTTCCCCCTACTGGAGAACAAAGAATATTCTGAAATCGTCCAAGAGAGGTTGCATCCACAGGATGCAATCGGCCCTTTCTTCCTATCACGTTAAACCGGTAGCCCACGGGTTGCAATAACGATAGGATACCCTCGTCCAGGACAAACGTCATAGCACAGACCGCAGTCGGTGCATTTTGACTCATTAATCACCGGCTTATGCGACTTGAAAATATCGATAGCAAGCGCCCCGGTCGGGCAGACCCCGACACACGCGCCGCAACCACTGCAAAGATTCATTTCCAATACTTCAACCTTGAGATCAGTGCAGTTTGTACTTATCTTCTTGCGATTGCTGCTCACAATTAATAGCCGATTTTTTGTTTCGATGAAAATTTCCGAGAAAAAACAAGATCAATAATTCCATTTATCTCTTCAATTGTAATTTTAGAACCTATAAAAAAACATCCAGAGAAAAAAAGAAATACAGCAGTTGAGGTCAGCCATTCATCTGGAAGAAAATAGATTCTAACGATCGCACAAATTAAGGCACTAGCTACCCCTACTTTATAACTATGGGGGATTTTAAAATCGTCGCTGATTCTATTTATTACATAAAAAATATTTAGAGCATTTGCAAAGATCACTCCTATCACTTTTGCAGATGCAATTGCCATAACACCAAAAGACGTAATGAATATCAGGGTTAAGGCTATCTGGATAATAATTTGAAAAGTACTGACACCAAGCCGAAACAGGTTCTTTTCATAAGCAATGAGAATCGGGGTATTCCCAAAATGCAAGGATGTGATCACAGTCTGGACGCAAAACAAAGCAAGGAGATAATCATACGACGAGTATGATTCACCAAACAGCGCCAGTAATTCGCCACTATACGAGATCAAAAATAGAGCCGCTCCGGTCATCAAAATAGATCCCGTTCTCTGAATTACATCATATGCTTTTCTGACAGCGTCGGTTTTGCCGGTGGCCAGCAGCGAAGAGAACATGGGAACCAGGGTGGTACCCAACATCTTTGGCACGAGTCGGATCAACATACTGAGACTGAGCACCGCCTGGTACATGCCAAGTCCTTCCACATTATTGATAGACAAGACGGCCATGCGGTCAAAATTGCTGTAGAGAAACGTAAAAACTGTGGCCATCATGGCTGAAAGGGAAAAGGCCCAGAACCCGCGGGGAAGCAACCAGCCGGGCTGCATTTTAAAACGCTGGTCGCGGGCGATGCCGATCACACAGATAACGACGGCAAGAATGTATCCTGCCAGAAAGCCCCCGAGGATACACGGCAGGCCGTGATCGACCAAGATCTCGCGCTTGAAGAAAAACAAAACCGCAACCAGCGGTAACAATACCAGCCGCATCATCTGGTGGGCAATGGCCGCCGTCTTGATAAGCATCAGGCCAGAAGCAGTATTGGCGAGTGTCTCCGACATCACAATCACGATTGCCAGCAACAAAAACCATGCATAGTTCCGCATGTCAAATTCCCGCTGCATCAAGAACTCGAAGCCTTTCGGAAACAACCAGAACAGACCGAGAGCAACCGTCATCATGACAAGCAAGATCAGTGCATAGGAAAAAAGAAATCGCCCCCGATCCTCGGCATCGGAAAGTTTCGGCATGAATACGGACAATACGGGTGTGCCGCCATAAACGACAAAGGTCGTGATGACACCGATCAGGATCTGCGCCAGAGCATAAACACCCAAAGCAGCAGGCCCGACGCGCCCCAGCATGAACACGATCAGAAAGGCCGCCGGCATGCCCATGCCATTCATTACGAGCAACCACTTGGCGCCCTTGATGCTGCGTTTCTTGATTTCGGTTGGGCTTAGCGTGTCGGTCATTTAGTAAGGCTCTTCAGCCACGAACGGATACGGCTATACAAGTGCACCGGGCAAATCGACAACCAGGCCGTCGGGCTTTTTTTGGTATAGAAAAAGAGCTCCCAGCTCCGCGGCGGCCATCAGGAAATTATTTGCACGGTTTTCGGCGTATCTCTATACAGGAAACGCTTGGTGGCAATGTTTCCATAAATAATTCGTTGCAATAGGTAAGTTCTCAATAAGTTCGGGTAGGGGCTGCGCGCTCGAGGCCTTCGGCATTCTCACGTGTTACCGGTTTCCCATTGTGCACACTGAAAGCATGGTTTTAACGTCTCCATGGACAAATGCCTTGAGCTTAGCCAAGTGCGCACCGTCTATGCCGGTACTGATTGCCTCATGAAGGCGTTCATTAGCTACGATAGGATCCATGTTGAATGGGTCAAAATAGAAACGGCTGCGTCCTGTGATTTTGCCAAACTCCTCAACCTTCTTATCCCAGATGAGGCCCACTGACGGAATTCCCAAAGAATAGGCAATAATGTTCGCATGTAACCGGTGTGCCACTATGGCTTGGCATTGTGCCACTTGTTCAACCAATGCGCGTGGTTGGCGAGCTCTTTCCAAGAGCACGGGCGGCCTCATCGCTTTTGAACCGGACATCTCCGCAACAATGCTTTGAGCAAAGGCATAATCGTCTGACTGACCGTTGGTGAAAAAGACGAATTCACGATGCTCAGATTCCAACAATTCAGCAAGGTCTATCCAGAACTGCTTGACCCGTTTCACCGTAAAGGCACTCTTAGATCCCGCAAATCGCGTGCTCAACACGTTGGGCGCTGATAAGCCTAAGCCAGTTGTGGATGATTTCGGATTGGCATGGATTCCATACGCTTCTGCAGCACATACCGCTGGGTCTTCAGACAACCTGCACTTGAGGTTTGTGCCAGGAAACAACGCTCGAAGGGTATCACGTGATTCTTGGTCGCGCACAGAAACCCACAGAACACTTTCGTCAAGCAATGCGCCCGTAAGGAGGCGGAAGCCGGGTCGCGACCATTTTGCACCGACCCCGCACGCGTAGAACACAACTCCTTTGTTGAGGCTTTTGGCTAGTCTAACCAATTCGCGGACCCTCAGGGGAAAATAAAGGTTGTTATCCATCAGCAACTGCCCGCCGCCGATCAACATGAGGTCACAATCACCGATTCTCTCTTGCGACGACTGACTGAGTCTCTTTCGCTTGCTGAAATACCAAAGTAGAGGAACCGCTCCCTTTCTATACAATGAGATGCGTGCCAATGACCGATGAATCCGGCGTATCCAGTTTGCTTTGGGAAGAGCACTCAGATCCTCTAAACTGTAACCAGGCCTACAGGAGAAATCGGTAAAGGAGACGTCAATACTGGCATCGACCTGTTTCAAAAGCCATTTCAACGAATCGGCAATCACGCCGTCACCCAGATTCGGGCTATATGTTTCTCCACAAATTGCTATTCGGGTCATTGCACTTCCTTATATGTCGAATTCCCCTGAAGATCACGCCCCTCTTTTATTTCTATTTTTTGCCTGTTCATTTTTAACCCTCACTTTAAGACCTCTTTTGCAGCTCATGCGTAATTTCTACACCTCTATCGCGGGTTGTCTGCGCTGGTG
>JASJGU010000262.1:0-25562 GCA_033791385.1 Desulfuromusa sp. | reverse complement strand
TTCTTATTGTTTATGGTCTGGTCTCCATTTTAGCTGGTGCTTGTTGTCGCCAAGACCCCTTCCGCCCAGCAACTGGCGCTATGGTAAGCAGAAAATTCAGAGGCATCCTGGTCGTGCTCTGTCGCTGAATTCTGCCGTATGGCATATTCAACCTGCTTGATTTTACTGAGAATTCCACCCAGCAGACCCTCTTCTTCAAGGATTGCTTTTGCAATCTCCGGCTGTAACGAGACCTGCTGTAAAAATAACGCATTGTCAATACCGAACAGCAGATGAACTCCTGACAGCAACCCAACCAAAAACGCTTGATCCGATTTGACAAGAAGAGTCGCTGCAGCATAATTCTCACAGGCTTTTGCCCGGGTTAAAACGAGGTGAATTGCGCCGGTGTTGCTGGTTGTCTCATTGAGCAACGACATCATCATAATCCATTTACGCACTTGGATTAGGCCCAGATAAACAATTGCGTCTCTGATTGAGCTCATCGGTCGCAGTAGATCACAGACTGGGCTGTTGACAATTTTCAGCAGTTGTGTCGCCAGGCTAGGATCTCGGCTGACCGCTCGTGCCATGTCATCGATTTCTATGTCGGGTTGACTCACTGTATTGATCGTCGTGATTGAAGTATTAATTTTCCCTCTTACCGTTTGTCCCTGAACGGCCAATGGTTTAGCAAGAAAATAGCCCTGGAAAAGAGAGAAACCCAGTTTCTTGAATTGGACAAATTGAGCCTCGGTCTCGATTCGCTCGGCAATCCAGATGACCGAATCATTCCCCAGTTGGGACATCTTTGACGCAACGTTATCAATCGACTCGTTCAGCGCATCGACCTTAAGGTATTGGATATCATTTAAAATCGGCTGATAGCGTGAATTGAAATCAAAACCGTCCAGGGCAAAGTTGAAGCCAGCGTTTTTCCACTTTTTAATTCCGTTGATGAGTGCTTCACTGACCTGAATGGATGAAGGGAGTTCAATTACGACACTTTCAGGGGGCAATGGTAAAAAAGCATCAGATAACAACAATCCTTTGGATAGATTGATAAATATTTTGCGAGAAAATAAGTCAATTTGTTGCGTTATCCCGGTACATAAATTCAGCACAACTTCACTTGTTGCCAGGTCTTCTCCGTATGCGTCTGCCGAAGCAAATAGTTTATGGCGAAACAGCAGTTCATAGCCAAACAGATCTTTTTCAGCGCTGTAAATTGGCTGGCTTGCCAGCAGCGTTTTGACTTGAGCTTCGTGTCCCAACATATTCAATCCACTGGTGATCGAGGTTGTCTTCCCCGGCCAAAAATAAAAGCCCCACTTCTGGCCGAAGAGGGGCTTTTTAACTTTTCTTCGGTAACCCGGCTGTCCGCATGGGACCCGTGGCTTTGCGTCCCCAGGTTGCCCTGAGTTTGCTATTTTCGGATAGATTTATTTTTTCTAACCTTACTGGCCAAGTCAAGCCAAGTCAAGAAAATTAATTTATCCTCAAGGATTTGATAAAAAGATTCACCGGTCAATATTTCCACGACCATCTTGAGAATGTTGAAACTTGATCTATAGGAAGAACCAAATTGAATCATTCAACGTATTGAACGGAGCGACTCCCGAAGTCATTTTCACTGATGGACAACGGATTTAGCGGTTAAAATAGCCGAATGAGAAAAGCGGGTTAAGTGCTTGGAAAGAAGCGCTCGATCACTTCGGCAAAGCCGTTATGATCATTGGATGACACTGAAGGGTAGGTTTTTTTGAGTTCATCCGGAGTATTGTCAACGACGAAACTGTATCGACAGTATTCGAGCAGATCGATGTCATTAAAATCATTGCCAATGCCGACCGTATGCTGTTGATTGATGTTCAGCTGTTGACATAGAAACTCAATCCCGAAGGCCTTTGAAACCTGCGATGGTAGAAATTCCATCCAGATGGATCTCCCGTTCAGGGGGGAAGTGGCTCTGATGATCCTGGTGTCGATCTGCTCGCAGTCTTTCTTCAGGGTTGTAAACTGATCGATATCTTCTCCAAGGATGGCAATGACCTGGGAAGCGTCGCTGACGTGATCGGCATCAAAGGCTCTTGTGTAGCCCTGATAAAGCGAAAGTCTTTTTTGGAAATCGTTGTTTGCCTGATTGTGCTGAGCATAGCTGAAACAATGATTGTTGGGAATTTTGTCCTGAACGGAGAAATCAACCTTTCGGTTCATCAGCAGATCAGTTATTTCCTGGACAACAGTTTTGTTCAGAGATTCCGCATTGATGATCCGGTCGTTTATACAGTCCAGAATTCCGGCACCGCAGGAAAAAACCAGGTAGTCGATGGGAAACTCTCTCTCCAGAACGGTACGGGCGGAATAGAGGCTACGCCCCGACGCAATAACCCGGCAGACGCCAAGTTGCCCGAGCCGTCCCAACATTAATCTGTTGTTTCTGGAAATTTTTGCGTCGGACCTGGCCAGGGTGCCGTCAAGGTCGGTGACAACCATCCTAATGTTCATATCATCAAGCGGTACCTTTTCTGCGGCGATAATGATTGATCAGTCCGTTGGTGGAAGAATCATGACTGTCGGCGGGCGGTTCCTGACCGAGTTCTGGAAGTATTTTTTTGGCTAGCTGTTTGCCGAGTTCAACCCCCCATTGATCAAAAGGGTTGATGTCCCAGATGCTTCCTTGGGTAAAGATTTTATGTTCATAAAGGGCAATCAATGAACCGAGAGTTCGTGGAGTCAGTTTCTGAAACAGAAAAGAACTGCTAGGCCGATTGCCAGGAAAAATCTTGTGTGGAAGTAGTTGTTCGATTTTGTTCTGACTGATCCCCTCAGCTTCTAGCTCAGCCCGTGCTTCTTCGGCAGTTTTTCCCTTCATCAATGCTTCAGGTTGGGCAAAAAAATTGGATAACAGAATTTGGTGATGATCACCGAGCGGGTTCTGACTTTCTATCGGGGCGAGAAAATCGGTCGGAACTAATTTGGTTCCTTGATGCAGCAATTGATAAAAAGCATGTTGGCCGTTGGTGCCAGGCTCTCCCCAGATGATCGGGCCAGTGGAATAATTGACTTGTCTTCCCGAATGAGTGACCCTTTTGCCGCTACTTTCCATATCACCCTGCTGTAAATAGGCGGGAAATCGGTGGAGATATTGGTCGTAGGGGAGGATTGCATGAGAATCGGCAGCAAAAAAATTGTTGTACCAGATGCCGAGCAAACCCATCAGAACCGGGATGTTTCTATTGAAGGGTGCTGTGCGAAAATGTTCATCCACCTGGTGTGCTCCCGCTAGCAGTTCTTCAAAGCGATCCATGCCAACATAGAGGGCAATTGACAAGCCGATCGCCGAGCAGAGTGAATAGCGCCCACCGACCCAATCCCAGAATTCGAACATGTTGTCTGGATTGATCCCGAATTGACTCACTAGTGCAAGGTTAGTGGATATAGCAACAAAATGTCGTGCCACCGCAGTTTCATCATTGATCTGGTTCAATAGCCATTGCTTCGCGGAATGAGCATTGGTCATGGTTTCCTGGGTCGTGAAGGTTTTTGACGCAATCAGGAACAGCGTGGTTTCGGGGTTCAGATGGCGCAACGTTTCGGCTAGGTGAGTGGCATCGACATTAGAGACGAAATGGACATTCAATTTTTCGTGCCCATAGGGTTTGAGGGCCTCGGTGACCATTAATGGGCCGAGATCAGAACCACCGATGCCGATATTAACGATGTCACTGATTGGTTGTCCAGTGGCACCAAGCCAGCGTCTGTCGCGGATTTGTCGACAAAATCCAGCCATTTTTTTCAGAACGACATTGACCTGGGGCATAACGTCTTGCCCATCGACAAAAATGGGACGGTTGCTGCGGTTGCGCAGGGCAATATGCAGGGCTGGACGGTGTTCGGTAGAATTGATTTTCTCTCCGGAGAACATGCTGGCGATTTTTTCTTGCAGCCCGGTCTGTTCAGCCAGTTCAGTTAACAGTTTCAGGGTGGTATCGGTGATGCGATGTTTGGAATAATCAAAAAGAATGTCGTCAAATGTGAAAGAAAACTTTGCAAACCGCTGTGTGTCTTCAGCAAACAGATCGCGCAGATGTAGTGCTTCAATGTCCTGATAATGAGCTTGGAGATTGCTCCAGGCGGCAAGTTTGGTCAAATCAGGCATGGAATTCTCCCTTTATTTTTTTGTGGTCATAACTGCATCATACGATGCATTGATCTCCGCCAGCTGGTCATTGGCAAACTTGATGAATTCTGGCGGTAAGCCCTTCCCTTCAATTTTGTCAGGATGAAATTCGGTTGCTTTTTGTCGGTAGGCTTTTTTAATTTCAGCGGTCGTCGCCGCACTGGTTATCCCCAGATTTTCGTAGTGTTTGCTCAGGCTGACACTGGAGGAGTGCAGGCCGACATAGCGGCTGCGCAGGGATTGATAAATGCTTTCTGGCAGTCGAAAGGCAGTTTTTGCCTCCAGTAGCATATTTTCTTCCTGTGGGTGTAGTTCACCATCGGCCATGGCCACTTCAAACAGGAAACTCATCATAAAATTACAGAGCTGTTGATCCTGCGCAAATAAGTCGCCAAACTGCCTGGCATAATCGGCAAAAGATTCAGGTCTGTCTTTTGCTTGAGTAAAAACATTGATTGCATAAGCACGGGTTTGTTTGTCCAGCCCTAGTGCTTCTTTGGATATTTTTTCAATAGCAGCAATCTCATCGGGGCAGATTCGACCGTCAGCTTTGGCCAGTTTGCCGACCATCGAAAATGCAGCGGTAAAAAAGATCGCCTGGCGTTGCTGAGGCTGATAAAATCCAGCTCTTCCTGGTGAAATTCTTTGAGAATTTCCCATGCTGGCGCCGATTGCGGCTCCCATAATAGCACCGAATGGCCCGCCAATCATCGCGCCCAGCCCTCCGCCGATAACTCCTGATAACCAACCCATAATCATTATCCCTTTCAGCAAAAACTTGTGAATGCATGGTAAAGTGATGCAAGTGATGTATAATGAGCGATGTTTATTATGGCTGCAAGGTTTTTATCGAGCCACCATTTGTTGCATGGCCAGCTCAGATGATTTTTTGTGAGTACAACATTTTTCTGTTCCAGGTAAGTAGCAGTTGTTGAGGAGTTTAGATTTGAAAGTGTCTTTTATTCGCCGATTGTGGGTGATGGTGAGTTCCGCTGTGTTTCGTTTTTACGCGAGCTTTCTGAATCGATTTCAGGTTATTGGCGCCGAAAATATTCCTGCTAGCGGTGGGGTACTACTCGCGGCAAACCATATCTCCGCTTATGATACGGTCTTTATTCCGTCAGCAGTTCTGAAACATCATCCTTGGCAGATGGTTTGGGCTCCGGCAAAAGAGGAGCTGTTCACAAATCCTCTGGTCGGGGCAATTTATCGTTCATGGGGGGCTTTCCCGGTCAAACGTGGTCGTGATATTCGGGCAGGCAGGCATTTGGGCGATTTGTTGCAGACACAAAAGGTGATGCTTTTTCCGGAAGGAACCCGGCACAAAGATGGAAAATTAGGACCAGGAAATCGTGGGGTTGGGAAATTGATCTATGAACATCAACCGGTGGTGATACCGACAGCGTTGTCTGGGATTAATCACTGGGCATTTTTGAAATTCGGACAACCAGGAAAAATTTGTTTTGGTGTCCCCATCGATTTTTCGGATCTTCTTAAGCTGGAGGATAAAAAGGAGACCCACCTTCTGATTGTTGAGCGGCTTATGTCCTCTATCGCGTCAGAATTAGTCTCGGTTTAGTAATTTTTTTCTCTAACAGACTGTTGAAAAACTATCTGCGTTACAACTGCGGCGTTAAAAATAGCCTCAAAATGCTCATTTACGGGATGTAAACTGTGCTTTTTCGGCTATTTTCGCCTTGTATTTGCTGCTTCGAAAACGTTTTTCAACACCCTGCTATATCAATCTACCTCTCTCTTCCCCGAGGGGACAGACCTTCGTCCTGTCCCACTTTTTCCAAATACTTGATTCTCTTGATCTTGCGAAAAGCTGAGAAGACTAAGTGTCTTTATCGTTCTAAGTTGTTAATAAATGGCGGAAAAAAGTTTTGCTACCTTGCTATCCATACGTAGTTCAGGTATTCTTATAAGACAGGTTGTCAGAAGGGAGGTCAGCTCATGGGATACTTCAGACAGAATGTAAAAATTAATGTTGTTTATAAGAATGGTGTCAAAGATCATATCAGTCCTGCCTTGCTTGGAACTTTGATTAATTCGAAGCAGGTCGAAAAATTTGAACGCTCAAGCGGGTGGGTCAGGGTTGGGATTGATCCGGTACGTCATGTTGGGGAAGCCTGTTTTGCGGGGACGGAACGAAGATTGGGTTGATCAATCTGTGACTCTACCAGCCGCCTCCTGGCTTTGTGATCGGGTGTTGGTATTTGCTTTTGTTGTCGACTGATTTACCGGCGAGGTAAATTCCCAGAATAAGTACACCGACAACAATAATTAGAATTATAAGTTTAATAATATCTTTTCCCATATTACCCTCTATGGAACCTTATCCTTTTTCTATATGAACACATATTTAGCAGAGATGGCATTAGATTGCTAGTTTTCTGATAAATCATGCCATTTCTGATCCCGAATCGGAATATGCGAGTATCTGGTTTTTCTTAAACTCATCCGTCAATTTCGGGAGCTTAATGTCTGCCTAATTGGTTGGCAACAATAACGCCACCGGCAATCAGTAGAAAACTGATAATATGGATTGC
The DNA here is from genome assembly GCA_033791385.1 of Desulfuromusa sp. Taxonomy (GTDB): domain Bacteria; phylum Desulfobacterota; class Desulfuromonadia; order Desulfuromonadales; family Geopsychrobacteraceae; genus Desulfuromusa. The sequence continues at coordinate 18,848 of JASJGU010000262.1, read as the reverse complement.
TTGTAGTGGTTCATGAAGCCTATATTCCGCTGAAGACCGGCAGCAGGTAATAAATCAATGCCGATCTTGCTGGGCTGATTAACTGAACCGCTCTGAACCAAGCAATATAAGCGATGATGGATGTAACAATTCCCAGGTAAAAAACCACTCCGAGCAGCTTCAGATCATATATGACGCTTGTTGTAATGCCCTTTCCCAGCAGAAAAAATGTACCAGAGGTAACCAGTCCAAGATAAATGTGGTGATAATAAATGTCATCAGGCTCATCTCAGCAGGATGTTTCTATACTGACATGATTGATATATACACTTTAGAATTTGTATTTGGCCTTTTAGCAACAATCCTCATTGTTGTTTGTATGTTTTTAAAGACTAGGGAGAACATACTACTTCTTAAGTTAGGGGCTGATGTGTCTTGGGTTTTGGCATTTTTTGTTCAGGGTGCTGTTTCCGGGACAATCGCTATGTTAATTACTGTAATTAGAACTTTTTTTGGAAGAAACTTTGTAGATTTTAAAATTATAGGTGTCTTTTTATGGCTTATTTCATCTATTCTAATTTTTTATTTTTGGAAAGGCTTTTATGATATCTTTTCTTTACTAGGGCTTACTTTTATTACTATAGCTGTCTATGTAAAAAAATCCAAAAATGTAAAGATTTTTTTCATATTATCCTCTATATCATGGGGTTTTTATGGATATTTCATAGATTATTTTGAGATTATCATCTTTGAGTTTTTTATCACACTTGCAGGATTTATTAATATGTATCTAAATACAAAGGTGTTTTCAAAAGTTATGAATCAGTGATCGGCAAAATTAAATTGTACGTGCTCCATCCAATGATTTGACTAAAAGTTTTACGATGCTTTCGGTAGTACAAACTATTTGGTCGATTACTCTAAAGACACTAACTTAAGCGGGGCAATACCGGCAAAAAATAGATCTGCCCTCTTTTTTTCCTTTTTTCATTTATCTATTGCCAGAACCGTACAACGAGCTGCACAGAGCAGGTCAGGTACTGATAAGGCTGGATTCTTTCTTGGGCAGATAATAATAATCAATTACGCTGTAAAAGGCGCCCTCAATTTCAGTCGGGTTCCGAGCTTCAACAGCCACACGCAGATCCAGCAAAACATTTTTGAGTGCAAAGATATGAGGGTTGTCCTTTCCTTCTTCCAAGATCGCAGCAAAGCTGTCAATAATACTCAGATCCTTGGGTAGATCACCTTTTCCGAAGGAGACAGGGAAACTTTTGGCAAACTTTGTGTAGGCTTTTTTTACTGTGTCTGGCCATTTAATCGTAGGCCCAATTTCCGCAATAGCTTCGATAATCTTCTCTACTTGTGATCTGGCATCGTTATGTTGCCCACCGGAATAAAGATTGAGGGCTTGAAAAATATCTCTTCCGATTATGAGGGCTTTCTTTCTTTTCGGATGAAGGGATTCACTCTTTTCGATGCCCACCTTAATGATGTGCTGACAAATCTGCAGAGTTGTGATGGGGTCATTGAACAGTTTGCTTCTCTTACCGAAGCGCTCACTCAGAATACCACCAACCAGTTCAATACTACCCGTCAGATAAGACGCCATTTCAATTTTCTCCTCTGTTAAAAAAGTTCCGAGATATGGATGCTGTTTTTATATATGAATCTATGCAAGCAGCCCTGCACTTACTCTTGGAGTCATCAGGGCTTTCTTTTATCAAATCTAAGTAAATTGTAGCAAACGTGACGATTAAAGTATATCTTTCAAGGTGATAAATCAACTCTTTTGAATAACGATAGGATCCCCTATTTTCGACCTAACTAGTTTATATTGCTTGTGATCCGACTAACTCTTTAATCAAATTATTCGATAGAATCGACAGGGGCAATCTTGATGAACAGTTCGCAGCTCTTTACTCAGCAGAGGGCAGACCGGACATTGCTAGAAGCAGACTGAGCAAATACGAGATTTTGAACTATCGACTATTTGCACGGCGTGAAATTTAGACAGTTCACCGTTTTTTGAGTCTGCCCTGCTGCAGCAAGCATCTGGTGGTCAGGTCGCTCAGAAGCACATATATGGTTTATGGAGTAGCATTGTGGTTAAATTAACTGATAGCGAAAAGAATATCCTCCGGGGTGATAAAGGACGATTACAGCAGAAAGCGCTAGAAAATATCATCCGCTATGCGGAAGTACTTGGTGCCGAAGAACTCTGCAGGGTGACAAAAGCAACTCTCGGTCTCGGAGCTCAACCCTATCTTAACCACATCCGATCGGATGATTATGATCAAATTTTTTCCCGTGTTTATATGTGTACCGACGAAGTTCTCGATATCAGCCATAATAAGTTTTCTGAATCATGCTTCTGCATGACCTGTACTGAAAACTGCGATTCGGAGGATTATGAAGAAGTCGGACTAACGAAAGAATATTTCGACAAAAACAACAGCTTTCTTGAAATTGCCCGAGCTGCAGGGGTCAGTATGGCGAGTACCTGTGCTCCTTATCTCCTCGGCTGGCTGCCTTTAAAGGGCGAACACTTTGTGACGACTGAGTCGAGCAATGCGATGTTCTGTAATTCACTTTTTGGCGCCTGTGGTAACCCCGATGGTGTCGAAGCGGCAGCTTGGTCGGCAATTTGTGGCAGGACTCCCAAGTGGGGTCTTCATTGCGCTGAAAATAGATATGCGACCCATGAGTTTATGATTAAATGCCCCGCCCAGTCAGCCATAGATTGGGATGTGATTGGTTACACCATTGGCAGAATGCTTCCAGCAGGAGGCATTCCTGTAATTACAGGTGATTTTGATTATCCTAGGATAGCTGAAGTTAAGCAGCTGTTTGCGAGTATTGCAACAACCAGTGGTGCGGTTATGTGTCACATTCTCGGGATGACCCCTGAAGGACAGACCATGGATATGGCAACAGGAGGCCGGGGGGTTGGTGGAACATTCAAAGTCACTGAAGAAGACTATGCAGAATCTCTGGCCATGCTGTGTGACGATACTCAGGGCTCTGTCGACTTTATCTCTCTGGGCTGTCCTCATTACACGCTTGAAGAAATTCAGGATGTTGCAAATTATCTTCTTGGCAAGAAGATCATGGATGGAGTTCGATTTTATGTCTGGACCGCATATCCGATTAAAGAAATGGCACGTGTTAGCGGCCATCTCGCTGTTATTGAAAAATCCGGTGGTCGGATAATGACAAGTTCTTGTCCGATAATGGTTGGGGAAGCTATCATGAAGAACAGTAGGGGCGTAGCGCTGGATGGCGCCAAGCAAGCTCACTATATTCGTTCAATGACAGATGCTTCTGTCTACTATGGTGATAAGTATCAGTGTATTGATTCCGCTCTTTCTGGGAAATGGAATAATTAAAATGAAAACAGTCATTAAGGGTCGTGGAGCGATCATGGGTATTGCTGAAGGTGAGGCCCTTGTCTGTCCTGACAGCATCCAGGGATGGGCTGGAATCGACGAAATCACTGGTGTTATTATCGAAAAAGGGCATATTGAAGAAGGGACATCAATTGATGGCCGTATTCTGGTTATCCCGTCTTCAAAGGGATCAAACTGCTGGTCCGGACATTTTAATTCAGCGATGATTAACGGCGCAAAGCCAGCGGGATGGGTCGTTAGTCAGATCGATTCACGGGTTGGTGTTGCTGCCGTAGTCGTCGGAAGTCCAATGGTTGTAAATTTCTCTGATATAGATCCGTGCAAAGTGATAAAAACAGGTGATTGGGTCAAGGTGAATGGTGATACCGGTGAGGTTGAAATCTCTCGAAAAGGATAGTCACATAAATTTGTTTTTTAGCTTGAGAATACCGTGCTCCTTAGCCAGACGTAGTCAACTTATCTATAAAAATCCGATGTTTTTTCTAATGAACATAGTATTGAGCTCTTGGTGATTCAAATTTCCAACATCTTTAAAGCCGCGCGGACATGCAGTTCTGCACCTATAGCTAGGGCATCTTCATCAATAGCAAACTTTGGATGATGATGTGGATAATCAGTCTTCTTTTCAGGATTATTGAAACCAACAAAAGCAAATGCTCCGCGGGCATGAGCAAGGTAGTCTGAAAAATCCTCGCCGGCCATGGTGCGTATTTTCGTGGTGACTTGCTCTGGGCCTACCACTTCTGCCGCTGCAGTTCGAGCAACAGCCGCCATTCCTGGATGGTTTTCCAGTAGCGCGTTGCCCTTATTTAATTCGAGTTCGTATCCAGCTCCGTAAGCAGCACAGATATGGCTGATGACTTGTTCGAATCGCTCGAACAGGGTTTCTCCCTCCGCGTAGAGAAAGCGGATTGAACCTTTAAGCTCTGCCAATTCAGGGACAATAGTTGTACTTGTTCCGGCATTCATCTGGGTGAACATAATAACAACGGGATCAAGAGCGTTGACTTCGCGTGTCTGAATACCTTGAACTGCTTGCATGATGAGGCTTGCAATAAAGACAGGGTCGGTTGATTCGTGGGCAAATCCAGCGTGACCACCACGACCTTTGATCTTGAGATTGAAATAATAAGAGGCAGCCATCTGAGGTCCATCAACAATATCTATTTGGCCAATAGGGCACTGTGACCAGAGATGAATACCGAAAACAGAATCAACCTTTGGGCTATTCATAATCCCTTCTTCGACAACTTTCCAAGCTCCGGCATCTTCCTCATTCGGCTGGAAAAGAAATTTAATCGTTCCAGATATCTCCCCACGCATACTGGTCAGTATTTTTGCTGCCACCATCAGCATCGACATATGACCGTCGTGCCCACAGGCGTGCATGACTCCTGGGTTTTGTGAGGTATGGGGTAGACCAGTTTCTTCTGTGACCGGAATGGCATCCATATCTGTCCGCAGCAAAATGGTTGGCCCTGGCTTTGTCCCTTCCAGCACAGCAACTACACCGGTTAAGGCAATTTTGTGTGGTTTTAAGCCAAGCCCAGTCAGGTAAGTCAGGATCTTTTTCTGAGAGCGAAATTCCTGAAAACCAAGTTCTGGATGGGCATGAAAATCTCGATAAAGGAAGCTCAATTCTTCAATGCAGGCTTTAATTTGTTTCTTGATTTCCATTGTGCACTCCCAAAAAAAAGCCATTGAGGTCGCCCGCGATTTTTCCCGCATCAGCGGGTGAGCAAGCTCACCCGCTGATGCCGATTCAATTCAAAGGTCTCTTGTCATGAAAAACTAATTTTGCAGTTGGCCTACGAGAACCTTCAGAGCTTTTTCATAGTTTTCAAGATTGATGGTCAGCAACGCTGTGAATTGTGATCCACCGTAACTGATACTTCGAACTTCAATCCCTGCCTGGGCAAGAGCGTTGATCATGCGACCGAGAAGACCCGTTTGACTTTGCAGTCCGGCACCAACAATACCAACCAGAGCGACAGTTATGCCGAAGCTGCAATTGTCGACATCTGTCTTTTCGATAATTGACTGGCAGATAGCCTCTTCATCAAAATTGCTACTGCTGTCAACCATGAGGGCAAAAGTATCGAATCCCTTCATGTCGAATTCAACAGCCAAGTCCTGTTGGGTCAAAACCTCTTTAATTTGACCTGGCAGCTCTGGGTAGCGGTTGAGCATGAATTTTTCAGCATTCAAAATTCGGTAAGGTTTTTTACCCGAGATACCAACAACAGGCATCTTGCTAGTTGAGCGTGATGACTGGATCATGGTGCCGCTGTCAGTCGGTCTATTGGTATTTTTGATGTTGATTGGAATACCGGCATCCCGGACAGGAGCAATGGCTTCTTCATGAAAAACGCTGGCACCGCATGAAGCGAGTTCACGGACTTCAGTGTAAGTGATCTCAGGAATTGGTTGAGCTTCGGCAACAATGCGAGGATCAGCTTGAAGAATGCCGGATACATCGGTCCAGTTCTCGTAGACATCGGCATTGACGCCACGAGCGACGATTGCACCTGTGATATCTGAACCACCACGGGAGAAAGATTTAATTTCTCCGTCCGGACCGGTACCGAAAAAGCCTGGAACTACGAAGCGGCCGGTTGCATTGGCAAGGCGCTTGTTAATTAGCTCGTAGGATTGGGGATCAACACGCCCATCAGCTGTCAAACGGACAACGTCCGCAGCATCAACAAACTCAGCACCGAGAACTTCTGAGATAATCAGACTGTTGAGGTATTCGCCCCGCGACTCAACGAAATCAAGGGTTGTCCCTGCTTCGATCTTCTGCTGGATAGCGTCCAATTCAGTTTCTATATTGACGTTGACTTCAAGTAATTCACTTAGCTCGATAAATCTGGTACGGATTTTTGTGAATGTCGGCAGGTAATCTTCCCCGGCTGTTTTGAGCTTGTGAGTGTTAATCAACAGGTCAGTTATTTTGATATCCTGACCGTCACGTTTTCCTGGAGCGGAAAGCACAACGGCCTGTCTTTTCTCATCAGCTTGAATAATTTCAACTGCTTTTTTGATCTGGGCTGCACTGGCTAGGGATGTGCCGCCGAATTTAACGACTTTCATTGTGTATCTCCTTCTTATTTTGACGGTTTCTGCAGGATGTGTATAGATAGCAGAAGGGTAGTTGGCAGTAAATACCCGTTTTTCATTAATTTCTGTCTGAAGGGATCGATCGCCCATCCAAAACATTTGAATGGGCGATCGATTGACGTGTATATTGATTATTTTAGTGCACGGCGTAAAATTGAAATCGGGTGTGTAACAGGCAGACCTGATACATCATGCATCCGCAACTGACATGGGCCACATTCACTCAGCCCGATTTCTGGTTTGAGTTCTTGCATGGATTCCTTCAGTTCGTTGCCGACAGCTTCACTGATCGGATACTTTTCTGCTTTGTAGCCATAGCTCCCAGCCTGACCACAGCACTTGGCTTCCATGACATCAATTTTAAAGTCCGGGATTTTATTCAACAACTCGATGAATGGCAATCCAATTTTCTGTGACTTCAGGTGGCAAGGAGTGTGATAAGCCGTTTGCATTGGAATCGAGCTCAGGTTCAGCTCAATCTCATTGCTGTCGACCAGTTTATTGATATACTCAGCTAGATCGTAGGTGCAGTCGGCCATTCCTTTGGCTGCTTTGATACTAAACACTTCTGTGTATTCAGTTTTAAGCATCAGACTGCAACTGGTGCAGGTGGTAACGATATCGTAGCCTTTTTCAATCCATGGTTTGAATGCAGCAACGTTGTCGCGAGCTTTTTTCTCAGCCGTTGCCATATCGCCGTTACCGATAAGTGGAAGACCACAACATGACTGCTCTGGGACTTCGACCTGAATTCCCAGTTTTTCAAGTACTGCGATGGCATCTTTACCAGTATCGGTATCATTGTATCGGGCATAGCAGCCGGTGAAGAATGCGACTTTGTGCTTATTGGCAATTACACTGGGTTGCTTGTCGACAGCTCGCTCTGAAGTTAACGGCTTAGAAAAATTGACCATCGACGGTTTACTGCTGATACCCAGAGTTTTTTCCAGGGTTTGACGCACCAGTGGACTGTTGACCAAGGCGTTGTTCAGGTTTGGTGTCAGGGTTGCTGCTTTATCAGCAAATTCAGCGTGGCCAAGCAGCCGGTCACGCAGTTTCTGGCCCTTGGTCTGAACATAAGCTGACTTGCTTTGAGAGTTTGCACGATTGAGATGGACACCCGCTGGGCAGGCTGTATAGCAGTTCAGGCAGAGACTGCAGTAGTCGCTGTTCTTTCCGATAGGGAAGGCCAGGTGCCCTTCTTTTTCAGTCAAGACTCCCGAACTTAAAACACTGACAAGCATGGCTGGGTTAGGACCATTTTCAGCCATCTGTGCATTGTATGGACAGGCCGAGGTACAGACCATACAGCCGAGACAACGGGACAGGTTGTCATAGTCGATTTTCGATTCCGGCAAGACAGCTTCCGGTTCTTTGTGACTGTGGCCTTTACAGGAACCTTCACATGATCCTGTCTGTGCCAGCATTTCAAAGAAATAGTCTTCACACTCACTGCGGTCGACAATCAGGTCGTAAATAACCGGGAAGTTTGGTAGTGGACCGAGTGTGATGTCCTGCCCATCAATCATGGTATTACAAGCCAGCACCGGCTTGCCGTTCAGCGCGACAGCGCAACTGCCACACTTGGCGCCCTGGCAGGATGAGCGGAAGGAAACGCTGTCATCAAGATTGTCGCGGATAATGTTCAGGGTCTGCAGCACGGTCTGGCTGGGGACGAACTCGACCTCGTATGTCTGCTTGGACGCCGTTTTAGTCTCCGGACTATAGCGGTCAACAACGACCTGAAAGGTTTGTGTCATAATATTACCTTATATCTCTGTTTAGGCCGATTGTTCCAGCGGAATTTCCGTCATCTTTACCGGTCTGGTCCTGATGACAGATTCACTGCCTTCGAGGCTGGCCAGGGTACACTGTGGTGCTGTGGATGTGTCCCATTCAGGATAGTCTTCACGATAATGTGCACCACGGCTCTCTTTTCTGATCAGCGCGGATTCAACCATTGCTTGGGAGATGGTCACCATTTTTTCAAGTTCAAGGTATGATTGCAGGCTCTGGTTGAACTGGAGTGCTGTCCCCTGAACGTGGATTGTGGGCAATAGCTGGTTAAGTTTCTGCATCTCTTTTGCTGCTTTTGCAAGGCCTTCACCGGTTCGGGTAACACCCATGTAATCAGCCATGATTTTACGCAGTCTGTTTTTACCTTCATTCGGCGTCAGGTCAGATTGAGGGCGATTGAGGGCGTCGAGAATTCGGGCTTCTTCAGCTTTTCCCTGCTCTTCACAGGCAGCAAGAGTCGTGTCTTTGGCATGTTTGACAGCAGCTTCACCAGCACGTGAACCGAACACCAATAACTCTGACAGGGCGTTACCACTGAGGCGGTTGCCGCCCTGAAGTCCACCGGAACACTCACCGGCAGCAAACAGCCCTGGGAGTGATGAACTGGCATCGGTATCGATCTCAACTCCACCCATGAAAAAGTGAACAGATGGAGCAATCTCAAGTCGTTGCTCGCGATAGTCGTAACCACGTTCGGCGGAGACTTCAATCTCGTGCATAAAGCTCTTGTAGACGTCATCACCCAGGCCCATTGCATCAAGCCAGACGCCGCTATGCTCGGTCCCGCGGCCAGCAGTGATTTCTGAATGGATTGCGCGAGCCAGGCGATCACGAGTGGTGAGCTCCAGATTTTCCGGCTCATACTTTTTCATGAAGCGCTCATCATCTTTGTTGTATAGCTTGGCACATTCCTGAATGCCCAGAATGAAACCTTTCAGAGACGGCGGATGAACCAGCCCACAGGGGAAAAACTGAACCTGCTCCATGTTAAGCAAGTTGGCTCCTGCTTCGTAGGCGATTGCCATGCCGTCGCCAGTGACCTGAATCGGGTTACTGGTGACCGGGTAAAGTTGACCAACACCGCCTGTTGCCAGAACGACCGAAGGAGTGTTCATACTGATTGTTTCACCGTTGCGAAAATCTACACCGACGGCACCGCAGACACGGCCATCTTCGACCATAATCTTGGTAGCCAGCATGTCTTCAGCAACGGTAACGTTTTTGAAAGTGTGGAGTTTTGTACGTAGAACCTTGCACATCTGCAGCCCAACGCGGTCACTGATTGCCATAACGCGTGGGTAACTGTGACCACCTGCAAGGTAGGTGACATAAGATCCGTCACTGTTCTTGTCGAAACGGATCCCCCAGTCTTCCAATTCCTGAATGCGGTGTTGTGTCTCCTCGACAAGAACACGAACCAGAGGCTGATCGCTCAGGTATGAGCCCCCTTCCACTGTATTACGGAAGTGGCTGTCGGTTGAGTCTTTAGGGTCGCTAAAGGGGCCGTAGGCCGATGGGCCAGCACCACTGACGGTACCACCACTTCGGCCAGCAAGGCCTTTTTCCCACAGGGTGACCCGCAGACCAGATTCGGCTGCCCGGATTGCGGCATAAAAACCTGCAGCTCCTGAGCCAATCACCAATACGGCTGTTTCAGTGAATTTCATTCACAATCTCCTGCATCAAAAATGATACCTGGTCTTTCACAATATTTAGAATCACAACGATGGTAAAAACGGTTGAAACTCAAGTAAAAATTGGCCCAGTGAATCTTTGGCAGGGTCGGTTCAGGATCTGCCGCCAATTCACCAGGCCAGGAGGAGCTCAATCAGGCAATGGCTTGGATTGACAACTCTTTGGGAGTTGGCAGCCCGTTAATTCTGACTTGAAGTCTTGGGCGTTCTTCCAGTGGTTCAGCGCCGAGGATATCGACTGACATAGTAGAGCCGATAGGGGACTGAACTTCGACGCGATCACCAACTTTGACTTCACCAGCGACGTAGCGCATCAGAGTGTGAGCGGAAGCACCTGTTCCAGTTGGGCAGTAGCAGATGCAATCGGGATAGACGAAGGTTGCACCGACATAATGACCAGCTGGCTGTTTGTCTTCCATGAAGTTAGCGAAAGGAATCGGGCCAACATCACCAACGGTCAAGTGCTTGGGGTAATAGAGTTCACGAGCATCATCGACAGCTTTTTTGCCGATTTTGATGAATTCACCGTAGTTTTCCTGCTTCAACTTGGTTGGAATTTCTTTGCTTGGTATCATCAGGTAGAAACCACCGCTGTAAACAACCGGAACCTTGATTTTTTTCTTGCAAATAGTCAGTTCCAGGCCGTCGTGTGCCAGGTAAACGTCCTGTCCAGTAATGCTGATCATTTTGATCTCACCATTGATTGATTCGTAGGTGATCTCTGACAGCCCGGCGGCACACTCGATGTAAAAACTGTGCTTTCCGTCTTTTTGCTCAACAAAGCCGTTTTGTAGCAGTGAATACCCGGCGGCCAAGGTATTAGAGCCGGAGAATGGAGGATAACCCATGGTTTCCATAATGATGTAACCGGCAACGGCACGTGGATCTTTTGGAGGAACAATCAGGTCGATACAGTTGGTTGGGTCATCGCCAAGTAACTGTATGCGAATGTTGTCCATGCTCTCTTCCATGTAATCCATTTGCTCAAGTAAACTGTCACCAGGAATATTAATTTCAGCATAGGTGATCAAATGATCATCACCATCATAAGTGACGTTGTCAATGTGAAGTTTCTGCGGTTCCGTACTGTTGAAGTAATTGTGGATAACGCGCAGATTGTTCTCTTGGAATTTACCTTCTGGGTGCTGTGACATCTTATCCTCCGATGGTCACTATGTGAACAATTGTTTGCATAGTGCAACTGTTCGCACGCTACAACTTTTCCTTCGTACGAGTCAATCATAAAAAAACGTTTTATGGGCGGTTATGGTGGTCTCGAAGGCTGTCGGATCGAAGACTGGGGTTGAGAGTGCCCCGCAGGTTTTCTGCGGGGCACTCTCGGGTGTTTCAGGGGTTATTTATCGTTGCTGGAGAGGCGGTTCAGGGGCCCTTTTACAGTCACCATCAAATCATCTTCCTGGCTGCCGCGGTAAGTCATTGAAGAGGCAATCTCAGCGGCCTGGATCGCGTAGAGATATTTTATCGGCATTTTTTTGACGCGCTCACGATAGTCTGCGTTCCCACTGAGGAACTCGGGCAAATGGCTGTAGAATGCCTTCTGAATCAGGGGATCGTTACTCGTTTCCGGGTTCTTTTGGAAGTAGTTGAACAACTCGCTATACTGCCGGTTGATCTCCTTGCTGATACCATCGGAAATTTCAGTGTAGAGCTTGCGTCCCTCAGCTTCACGGTAGCGCTTGAAAATCAAACGTGCTTCATCTTCAGCACGACGCTCAAGGATATCCAGAACATTGGCGACATAGGCCTTTTTGTTCTTGATAAATTCCTCTTCGCTCATGACCAGGTTGGCAATGATTTCATAAGAGGAGGAGATAACGCCACACTTGTTGGCCGAGGCGTCGCGCATGATGATAACGCCCTTTTGTTGCAGCTTGACGCGTGCTCCCGGGGTGATGAAGGAGTTAGCGCCTTCAATAATCGCGAGAGCGGACGGAGTGCCGTCTGCGGCAAAGTACTTCTCCCAGTTACCGTCATCAATGGTCTCGGGACGTCCACCACCGGGGATAAAGAGGTCAGCCTGCACGGTAAAGGGCAGTTCGTTGAATTCACGGTAGAATTCGTCAACCGAAATCCACTGCTCTTCGAGACCGTTTTCAGTACGAATCACCTTTTTGTAGAGTTCGTGCAACCCTTCGGTGCGACGCTGACCGCGATAGAGCATGAAACCGCCCTGATGCAGTTTTTCGGCATTGAATTCTTCAATGTCGTTTTTCAGGATGATGCGCCGCAGCTCCTCGGGATCGGCTCCTTCGGGATCGAAGAAAGCGCCGGTGCCATCGAGAATCATGTTGATTTTGACCTTCGGACTGTGATCGAGCAACAACTGCATGGCGTTACCGGCGACGTCGCCACCAGGTCCACCTGTTATTTTGACGGTGAACTCGTCCTTGCTGTAGTCGATTCCCAGTTCCTCCATGGTGATTTCGGCAAATTTGACCACACCGGCGGAGGTCACACCGAACTCCTTGTGGTTGATGCCAACCTCTTTACCCGACATGATGCCGATACCCAGAACATAGCCGCGCTGCTGCGCAAGGTCAGCGACTGTTGCGATCATGGTATCGTGCATGTTCTCATCGGGACCAAGCTCAATTGCTTCTTCCTCTCCGTAGTAGTCGAGAACGTTCGAGTCCTGGACCTTGCCGTTTTCATCACTGGCATAGATATCGAGGAAAGCGTTGATAAAGCCATACTGCAGTTTGTAGAGGCGCTGGTTGACCATAACCGGATCATTGACGCTGACAGCGTTCAAAACGGCGACCATCTTGGAACCGCCCTCGTAGATATCCTTGTTCTTCAGGTGCTGGGTGTGGGCGAGGACGTAGTTTTCCTTGAACATGGTGTCGGCGCAGGTGACATAGTCGTCACGGCCGTTGGTGATCAGCGTTCTCCAGCCGCCGCGTGCGATATCAGAGAATCCGATATGATAACCGATACCGTAACGACCGAAGAAAAAGGTGACCCTGAATGGACGTTCCGCGGGCAGATCGTCAGTGAACGAACTATCGAGCTCAGCCAGGTAGGCAGGGTCGAGCCGGAAGGAGAGCGCCTGTTTTTTTTCTACGAAGTAATTGGTCTTCAGCGTATTGCGGATAAAAGAGAGTGCGCAGCGGAAAATTGTGCGCCGATACGCGTCAACCCCTTTGTGGCCGGTATTATACTCTTCCACGGCGTGGACAGCCTTATCCAGCAGTTCGGCATAACGCTCTTCACGATTGCTGATTGCCGGATCAAAGCGGGAGTGGAACAATTCCAAAAATTGTAGGCAGAGATTGGGGTGATGGATAAATGCGCGCTCAACCCCTTCAAGGTCGTAAAGATCGCCGCTGTGGGCCAGATTGGTATGACAGAAGGCGAGCAGAGCATTGACCAATGTTGCGTCTTCTCCGTCCATGACCCGCGGGGTGACAAACTCATTGTATGCTTGTGAACGGGTCTGCAACAGCTGAGTGTTGAAGAGCTCGGCCTGGAGTCGGTTGAAGAGATCGGATCCTTTGACCAACTGCTCGGAGTCTTCTTTACGGACATAAAAGGTTCCCAGAAAAACGGGATGAGTGCTGTTGTTCAGAATCAGGCAGTAGGTCCGTTTGGTTTCGATACCAAGTCGGTTGAAGATTTCCATAATCTGGAGCAGGAAGTCACGCTGTGGCGGGTTGCTGACAGCGAACATAATCCGGGTTTCTCCATCAGCTTCACCAAAGCCATCTGCGGCTTCAACATCAAGATGAATCGCATTATTGTTTCTGGTTTGTTGATAGAGCCAGAGAATCTGGGCGATACGCTCAGCGGGAGAAATTGAAGCGTAAGTAGGGTTGTTCAACCAGAGAATGCTTAACAGATGGTCGAGGTTATCCAGATCGAAGTCGGGGTAGCGTTTGGCCATGGCGGCAGCAACGTTTTTACGGATATCCGCAGGGATATCGCTCTCCGCCTTCAGACCATCGGCGATCGCCTGGGAATTTTTTCTGTCGAATTCAAACCGTTGAACCTCAAGTCCCGTATCGAGACCGGGAATTGGTGCGTAGGAGTGCGCAATATGAACATAGGAAATATCGCGTTCCCGAATGGTGCGCAGGGTGTCGTAAAGAGCTCCCGGCTTGCTGGGGCGAGCCAGGATCAGTTTTTTCTCGGTATCAGCAAGAATTCTGCGTCGGTTAACACCCAGGGAATTCAAAATTGTCGCGAGAATAGCGATGGCTTCCTCTTCTTCATGCATGGTGATAAAAAAGTAAGGATGCATCTCCTTCTGCAGCCAGGTTAGATTCTCTCTGGCGGTTGACAGGTTTTCGTCGATTAATTGATCGATCTTCTGATACATCGGGCTTTCGGGTGAGAAGTTCATGTCGTTTCCTTTAATTGGGCATCCCTGCATTGACGATCAGCATCTCAGGGAGAGGCATTTTTCAGATAAACATACTGGGCAAAAAAATTCCAAGCTATCCTTTCAGCCTGGAGGTTTGAACTATCCTAAGCAGTTTCATTGTGGAAGACACGACATCGGGGCTAGAGTGACCGGGGCGGGACTCAATCCCACCCCGGTTTTCCGGTTACTTCAGCACGAGGTCAATGGGATAATCGAACAGATGTTCATAGCCGTTTTCCGTGACAACAACACTGGCGTCGATTTCAAAACCGACATTGTCGTACCATATCCCCGGGATCAGATGCAGGCACATGTTCGGTTCGATAAGGGTCTTGTCGCCGGAACGCAGGCTGATGGTGTGCTCGCCCCAGTCGGGTGGATAGTTGAGGCCAACGGAATAGCCGAGGCGCGATTCCTTGACGACTGTTGAATGGGCAATCGCTTCACGCCAGCGCGCTTCAACATCTTCGGCACGAATTCCCGGTTTGATGATTTCAAGTGCGGCCTGCAGCCCTTCAATCACTACTTTTGCGGTGTCGGACATGATTTGGGGTGGATTCGGCCCCAGGAATATGGTCCGGGCAATCGGTGTATGATAATGGCGGTAAGCGCCGCATAGCTCCAGCAGAACTGCCTCGTTGGCTTCGAATTTTTTTTCCGTCCAGGTCAGGTGCGGGGTCTTGGTTTTTTCACCTGCCATCATCAAGGGAACAATGGCCGGATAATCTCCGGCATGTTCGGGAGTTCCTCGGTACTGTGTGCGGGCGATTTCTGCCGCAGCGTCACACTCACGAACCCCAACATTGATCGAGTCCACTGCTGTCTGTATGACATTTTCAGCGATCTTGCCAGCAATTTTCATGAATTCGATTTCACGGTTCGATTTGACCACGCGAACCCAGTTGACCAGCGCGTTAGCGTCGACAAATTTAGTCTCAGGCAATTTGTCTTCAAGTTCGAGATAAGCCCTGTGGGTGAAGTAGAACTGATCCATTTCCACGCCGAACGTTTTGTTGCCCCATCCTTTTTGTTTGATGATGTCGGCAATATGATGCATCGGGTGATGAATGGTATTCTGAACCAGGTAATCGGGGTATTCGTAAATATTTTCTTCGTCCAGGAAAGATAGAATCCGGGCTCCGTTGGCATCCATCCCACGACCGATCCAGATTGGCTGTTCCTGATCAAGAGAAAGAATCACACATTGGTGAACATAGAAACTCCAGCCGTCGTAACCGGTCAGGTAGTTCATGTTAGCGGGTTGTGAAATCAACACGCAGTCCATCTCTTTTTCCTGCATCAGTTGCTTGGTCTTAGCAACCCTTGCCAGGTATTCCTCACGCGGAAAAGTCAACATTGTAAACTCCTTTAGTCCTGCTTCGACATGCCAGTTTCAGTGGCTCCGTGTATGACGGGTCGTTCAGTGATGTGTGTCAAGGGGCGGAGCCAGGGCTGATTCTTGCCCCGGTCTCCGCAATATTGTTTCTTTATGGTCGGACGCCTTCCTAGCCGCCGAGTGCCAAGTTCGGCAGGAACAGGGCGATCTGCGGGAATGTAACCAGCAAGATAGTTGCCAAGATCAGGATCAGCAGAAACGGAAGTGAGTGCCCGATGACCTCCAGGTAGGGGCGCCGGAATATCAGCTGCGCGGTGAAGATATCGCAACCGAATGGCGGTGTTGCCGATCCTATGGCTGCTTGCAGGGTCACGAGAACACCGAGTAGAATCGGGTCAACGCCTGCGTTGACGACGTATGGTTGAAAAATCGGACTCAGCACAAAAATCGCAACGATCGGATCTACGAACATGCAGGCGACAAAATAAACCATGACGATAATGGCAATAACCCACAATCTGGACGGATCAGGGCCGAACAATGGCGGCAATAATTTAGCTGGCAGCTGCAGGAAGCCGATCAGGAATGAAAAGGCCTGACCTGCCCCGACGAGGATAAAGACCACCCCGGTGATGACACCGGTCTGCAGGAAAGAATCGATCAGACGTGGAAACGTGATTGCCTTGTAGATGAAGCTTTCCAGGATGATTGCGTATACCACTGAGGCGGCGGCTGCTTCCGTTGGGTTGAATATACCGGTGTAAATTCCGCCGATGATGATAATCGGGAATCCGAGAACTGGCAGTCCATCCCAGATTGCTTTTTTACGCTCGGCCCAGCTTGCTTTCGGCAGTGGTCGGATTTTTTTCGCCTTCGAGTAGAAGTAGCAGTAGGCTGAGAACATCAACAGAATCATTAGTCCCGGAACAATCCCGGCGAGGAACAGGGTTCCGATTGAAGTGCTGGTGGCGACCCCATAGACGATAAAGCCGATACTGGGGGGAATCAAAAAGGCGATATCACTGGCGTTAATGATCAGTCCCAGGGTAAACGAACTACTGTATCCGGCTTCGAGAAGCATTGGGCGCATGGTACCGCCGACAGCGGCCACAGTTGCTTGGGTCGAACCGGAGACTGAACCGAACAGAGTACAACTGGCGCAGGTGGTGATCGGTAGCCCCCCGTGGAGGTGACCGACGAAAACTTTGAGCATATGGATCAGGCGTCCGGCCGATTCACCCGAGGTGATGATACTGGCCGAGAGGATAAACATCGGGACGCAGACCAAGGCTGGTGGGGTGATGCCGGTAATGACCTGCTGTACCATGATAAGCAGCATCTTTGGGGCCATGTCGGGCATGTAGATGAACAGATAGAGGATGATCGAGCCGAGCAGGGTGACCATGAAAGGAAAGCCAATGAGCAGCATTGATGCGAGGCTGATTCCAAAAATTCCCATTGTTACACTCCTCCAATCTGTTCGTCTTCATATTCACTTTGCTGGTCTGGCGATTGCCAGGGCTCGTCCTCGGTCAGGTTTTTGATGATCGTACGCACGTACTGAATCGCTGCCAGACCGAACCCGACTGGAATGATGGCGTAAAAAATCCATTTGGGGATTCGCAGAGCCTGGCTCATGTGGCCGCGGTCGAAGGCGTTGAGCAGGTACTTCCAGGAAGCCCAGGTCATGATTCCAAGAACCACTGCACTGATCAGTGAGATGCTAATGATGAAGGCTTTTTCCATTTTCGGCGGCATTGCGTCGAGGAACGCACCCATGCGGATATGTCGGGCTTTTCTGACCCCGTAGCTAACGCCAACGAAAGTAATAATCAGGACGAGAAAGGTTGAAATTTCATCAGCGAAATAGAGGCTCTGAAAAAAGGTTCTGGCTATGACGTTGGCAATTAACAGGACGGCGAGCGCAGCAACACAAAAAACCATAACCGATACTTCAATCCCGTTGACGATCAGGCCGATATAGTGATTTATTTTCTGGAATACGGTCATTTCGCTGGTGTCTACATGTGCTTCAGGATTCATTTTCTCGATGATAGACGGTTTTTGTGGGTCTGGTTGCATACCTGTCATGATCAATCTCCACCGTGAATCGAACGTTGAATGACTCGCGGCGTAAACGCCGCGAGTCAAAGTTATAATTATTTGATGCCGAGAGCCTTGCTGGCGCTGGCAATGTCTTTGCGCAGGGTGTCGAGCATTTCCTGAGAACCCTCGCCACCGATCTCAATATATTTAGGATAAACGGTTTCTGCCTGGGCTTTGAACTCAGCCACGGTAGCATCGTCGAGGGTGTGGAACACGAGGGACGGTTTTGCTTTCTTCATCTTTTCGGCGTCGTTCTCGTTTCTTGCGATGATCCACTCGCCGGCTGGAATGATGGCATCCTGCCAGAATTTGATGATTTCAGCCTGAGCTTCTTTGGTCAAGCCGTCGAAAAAGTCCTTATTGAAGGCTGGAATACCCAGGAACGGCTCGCTCTTGAGTTGGGTGAGGTGGTTTTGAACTTCGTAGAATTTCATGCTGTAAATCGCGAACAGTGGGTTGACCTGGCCGTCGATCAGACCCATTTGCAGACCACTGTAGACTTCGCCATAGCTCATCGGAGTTGGAGATGCACCGTATGATTTGTAATCTTCCACCAGAAGCTTGGATCCCATAACGCGAATTTTTGTCCCATTGAAGTCGCTAAGGGACTTGACGGGCTCTTTTGTTGTCAACCACATCCAGCCTTCGAACATGATGGTAGCTGGAACCAGGCCGTTGTCGGCAAAGTGTTTGGTCATTAGCGGCATGAAGTCACCGTTTTTCATCATCCAGTCCAGGACCTGGGGAGCTTTTTCAGTCGGGAACAGGTAATTGAGGGCCAGAACCTGGGCCTGGGGAACAAATGCACTGATCCATGCATAGTCGGAGAACACGCACTGAACAACGCCCAGCTGAGCCAGTTCGTTGATGTCGCCGGTCGCGCCCAGAGTGCCGTAAGGGTAGACAGTAAAATCGATTTTTCCGTCAGACCACGTGCGCATATGATCGGAGAATTTGTTGGCCCAAACAGTCATGAAATCACCTTCAATTTCTTCTGAAGCGATTTTTGCTTGGACCGCGGG
>JASJGU010000261.1:0-2585 GCA_033791385.1 Desulfuromusa sp. | reverse complement strand
CAAGCTGTAACCCGATGATTTACAGGAAGGCACCTTCTGTCGAGGGGAAAGACAAAACGATTTACCTTCGATTTGGCAATGTTAAATCCAATACTCAGTTGCTGAGAATACCTTATCAGGAATAGTCTAAAGTTACGGATTTGTTTAAATGGTTGATATTGGCAAATGACATCTTTTCTGCTGAAATACTTTGAATAAAAAAACCTTTAAGGAGATGTAAATTGTAGGATCAGCGGTAACCAGATTCTACTTCAACACACGATGTAAAAAAGTACACCTAGCATCCCGGATGTTTAAGAAAAAATCTTGTATAAACTATCTTTTTTCTTATCGCCCGCATGAATTCCTGAAATTGACAAATAACGAGGCAGATTTTTGCCAGGGCTTAGGTTTTACAGTTTACTACGCTGTAAGTCTATAATATACCACGATGTGTTATTTGTTTGATTTGCCTTGTGATATTGTCTACTCTAATGGAATCCACGTTCTACATGAATCCACCTTGGCAATAAAGAGCGATATGGTTTTACAACCAACGACTTTCGAGATAATCCAGACTAAACTGCACCGGCCTCCAGTGCCACACGATCTCGTAGCTCGAGAACACCTGGTTGATCGGCTGAATAAGCGTCTCAACCGGCCACTGAGCCTGATTTGCGCACCTGCCGGTTATGGGAAAAGTACCCTGGTGAGCAGTTGGTTGGAGAATTGCGACTTTCCCTCTGTCTGGTTATCCCTTGACGAGGCTGACAACGATCTTCACCTTTTCCTTTCATACATCCTGACAACTATCCGAATGATTTTCCCTGAAGTCGGGCAAGATATCCAGACTGTTTTGAAAGGACAGGAGTTGCCGCCTGTATCATTCCTGACAGGCCGTTTTGTAAATGAACTGGATAAAATTGACACGCCCTTTATCCTGACCATTGACGATTATCATATTATTCAAAACAACGCAGTACATGAGCTACTTGCTGGAGTCATAAAGCATCCACCACATGCAATGCACCTTGTCCTGGTGAGTCGGATCGATCCACCACTTCCATTGACCACCTTGCGCGCTAAGGGGCATATGACCGAGATCCGGGTAGGGGATCTTCGTTTCTCACGCAAAGAGACAGCTGGTTTCCTGCAGCAGATACTCAAAGCGACAATAGAAGAAAGCACCGTTTCACTATTTGAGGAAAAGTCAGAGGGCTGGGTTACTGGCTTGCGGTTGGCTGCTCTGTCATTGCGACACACTGATGATATCGAGCGTGTCGTAGCCAGTCAGCCGGATGCTAATCGTTATGTCCTAGATTATTTCGTCGAGGAAATTCTTTCCCGACAATCGATGGCTATGCAGGATTACCTGTTAGCAACCTCAGTTTTAGACCGTTTTTGTGCTCCTCTTTGCGATGCGATTTATTTTTCAGATACGGTCCCAGGCGGCGAGGAGATAAACGGTCAGAAATTCATACAACTGCTGAATAAAGCCAACCTGTTTGTTATTCATTTAGATGACGAGGGCAGGTGGTTTCGTTATCATCACCTGTTTAAAAACCTGTTGAAGCGTAGAAGTAAACGACGTTTTAAGCAAGAGGATATTAGAGTACTCCATACAAAGGCCAGCACCTGGTTTGCTGAAAATGGCTACTTCGAAGAGGCCATCCAACAGTCGCTGACGGGGGGAGATGTTGAGAAGGCTGCTGAAATCGTTGGGCGTGCCCGTCATGACCTCATGAACAGGGAGCAATGGCGACGACTTGAGCGGTGGTTGAAGTTATTCCCACATGAGGTGGTACAGCAGCATCCACATCTTGTTGTCCTGCGCTGCTGGTTGGATTATTACCGTTGGTACCGGCTGGATTCCCTGGTGAAGGACCTGGGTCAAGCAGATCTGCTGCTGGAAAAATCAGCCCTGAATGCGCATGAAGTGTGTTCGCTAAAGGCCGAGGTGGCGGCGATGCGCAGTAACCTTGCATATTGGCTGCTCGAGTCCTCGAACGGTGTGGCCCTGGCCGAACAGGCGCTTCGCGATTCGCCCGATGGACATGAATGCACCCAGAGCACTGCGGTTTTTGCGTGGGGGCCTTTGTGCCAAATGCTCGGAGAACCAAAGCTGGGTGAGCGTATTCTTTGGGATCATATGGAAGATGGAAGATATGAACACTCAAGTTCCCAGTCTCGACTCCTTCTGTCTCTGTGTCTAATCCATTGGCCAGAAGCGGAAACCCGAAAGGTGCAGCAGGCCGCTTCCAAATTATTGCAGATCAGTCCTGAAAATGAGCTTTCATGGAATCACTCGTTTGCTCGTTATTTCCTCGGTCTTGCTCACTATGAGAAAAATGAACTGACTGAAGCAGTGGCACATTTCGAAATAATTGTCCGGGACCCTCATCGTTACCCAATTCAGAATGTTACCCACTGTTCTTTTATGTTGAGCCTATCTTACCTGGCGTTAGGCTTATCAGATAAGGCTCGCGAGGTTGCGGCGTCGATTGCCAAGCTCACCTTTGAGCGCGGTAACCAGATGTTCATAAGGCTTTCTGAGGCATTCCTGGCCGACCTCGATCTACGCCAGGGGCGTATTGCACAGGCAGACC
>JASJGU010000260.1:0-3947 GCA_033791385.1 Desulfuromusa sp. | reverse complement strand
CCCAAATATGGCGCATACCCCGGTGGGTATTCACGGGGACTAGTAATGGCGAGTTTCGCGGTCTAGTTACCATGCTGGTGTCTGTCTCAGGTGGGAGATCTATAAAGTAATCATTGGCTGGGGGCTGGTCGGCCACATAATCATGAAACCAGAGGCTTTCACGGGAAACATGATTGATAACTACATCCACCATTAATCGATGTCGATCTGAGATACGTCGAATGTCTTCCCAGTCCCCAAGGGTTTGATTGACAACTCGATAATCAATTACCGAAAAACCATCATCGGAGCTATATGGGAAAAATGGCAATATGTGAACAATGCTAAAAGTCTCAGCTGTGTGCGCACTGAGAAAACGATACAGGGTTTGTAGAGGGGGCTCTTTCTCATCGACAATACTGTCGCCATAGGAAATCAGGATTATGTCCTTTTCATTCCATCTTTCGCGGTGGTTTCCCTCTCTGCGTGGTGCGTATTTATCTATCACTGAAATGATGGCTTTTGATATCTCCTCTTGTCTCTCGGGAAATATCTTGGCGAGGTGAGGTTCCATTTCTGTGATAAGTGTTTGTTTGTTGATGTCGGTCATGCGATTAAATGGTGCTCAGTTATGAAGTAAATACAAGATTTATTGGGTTTGAGTATTTTGCTGCTATTACATTAGGTGCATGCTTGCACAAGCTTGGTGCAAAGTGTGACGTTTGCACAATAATGTATCGGAAATATTGCAACGCGATTGTATATATCAGCCACAGGCTATTAGCTAAGTCGAGATTAATAGGCTTATTCATATTGTTGCATATCCCATACCAATGCGGCTTTTCTGTCATCGGTGTGTTTGGCATGGATGCTGCTACATTAATGTATGAGGCTTACTAGTTATTACAATTAACAATCTGGAGAGTGAATAGTGATTAAAAAATGTTTGTTTCCTGTGGCCGGCTATGGAACGCGATTTTTGCCCGCCACGAAATCCATGCCGAAAGAGATGCTGCCAATCGTCGACAAGCCACTGATTCAATACGGTGTCGAAGAGGCTGCTGCTGCGGGCATTACTGATATGGCTTTTGTTACCGGGCGCGGTAAACGGGCGATCCCCGATCACTTCGATGTCAGTTATGAATTAGAAACTGAAATCGAGGGTACGGGTAAGGAGAAACAACTTGAGGAAATTCGCGAGCTCATCGATAACTGTCGATTTACTTTTACTCGGCAAAAACAGATGAAAGGTCTTGGTCATGCCATCCTTGCTGGTGAGACGCTGATCGGAAATGAACCTTTTGGAGTTATCCTTGCGGATGATCTCTGTCTTTCTGACGAAATGAGTGTGCTGCAACAAATGACACAGCTTTATCACCAGTTTCGTTGCTCGATCGTTGCCATCCAGGAAGTCCCTATGGATGAGGTGCACAAATACGGAGTCATTAGTGGTGAGAAAGTGCGAGATGATATCTATCGAGTAAACACGATGGTGGAAAAGCCCGATAAAGATGATGCTCCGAGTAATCTCGCCGTTATCGGTCGTTACATACTTACTCCGGATATTTTTGATTATTTACGTGATACGCCACCCGGCAAGAATGGGGAAGTTCAATTAACCGATGCGCTAATGGCGCAAGCACAACAAGGTTGTGTAATGGCCTATAAATTCAAGGGTCGACGTTTTGACTGCGGTAGTATTCCTGGTTTTGTCGAGGCCACTAATCACTGCTATGAGAAATTCTATCAATAATTGAGTCTTTTGTTCATGCTTGGATCGTTGGGATTCTTGCAAAAGGAAATATTGATATCTGTCCACGCGTTAGATGTTGAGTTGACAGGATTGAAGATAGGCATGCAAATACAGTGAAGCAGAATTGCTAGGGTCTGCTAAGGCCACGTTAATAGATAAAAGAACATGAGGGTAAGGTTGTGATCGATGAAACGTTAACAATAATTCTTGCAGGTGGTCATGGGTCGCGCCTTTACCCGCTGACAAAGGAGCGTGCTAAACCTGCAGTACCCTTTGGCGGTAAGTATCGTGTTATTGATTTCACCCTCGCCAACTGCCTGCATTCAGGTTTGCGGCGAGTATTGGTGCTGACCCAGTACAAGTCACTCTCACTGCAAAAGCATTTGCGCGATGGTTGGTCTATTTTCAATCCCGAACTTGGAGAATACATCACCTCGGTACCTCCACAGATGCGTTCTGGTGAGCGTTGGTACGGGGGAACAGCAGATGCAGTTTTTCAGAATCTCTATCTTTTGGAGCGCAGTGGCGCGAAATGGGTGTTGATTCTAGCCGGTGATCATATCTATCGGATGGACTATGCCGCTATGCTGAAATCTCATCAGGATAATGACGCGGTAATGACGGTGGCCTGCATGGATGTCGGGATGGATAAGGCCAGTGAATACGGTGTTATGTCTGTAGACGCCGATTATAAAATTACTCAGTTCGAGGAAAAGCCCACGGACCCGATGACTATTCCGGAAGATCCGCAGGTTGCGTTGGCCTCAATGGGAATTTATGTTTTTTCCATTGATCGATTAATCGAGGCGTTAGAAAAGGATGCTGGTGAAGAAACATCAAGCCATGACTTTGGTAAAGATATTATTCCGCAATTGATTAATACAGAGAAGGTGTATGCGCATCGTTTCGGAAGTGCTGAAGGCCGCGTGACACCCGATAAATATTGGCGTGATGTCGGTACGCTGGATAGTTATTATGAGGCCAACATGGACCTTCTGAAACCCGTGCCGCCGATTGACCTTTATCAACCTGATTGGCCAATAAGAACCTACCAAATGCAGTATCCACCGGCACGCACTGTGCCCGGGAGAGAAGGCAGTGAGGGGATATCTATCAATTCCATTACCTCCAGTGGCGTCGTCATATCTGGTGGTAGCGTTCAACAGTCAATTCTTTCATCCAATGTCTTCGTGGATGATGAAGCATCTGTTTATGAGTCTTTGTTGTTTGAGGGCGTTCGTGTAGGGAGGGGAGCACAATTGCAACGATGTATTGTGGACAAGGATGTTGTGATTCCTGATGGCGAGACAATTGGATTTGATGCGCAGAAAGACGCAGAGAGATTTACCATATCTGAATCAGGCGTCGTTGTGGTACCGAAAGGTTATTGCTTCACATAAATGTTAAGTGCTCATTGGCTCGAAGTATGATGTAGCCAGTCGGCCCCCAATGTGCCCGATAGGCGATTGAGGTATTCTCGACTGCTGACTACGTTAATCATCCGCTCTGCTTCTTTTAGTCGTGCTTCTAGGTCATTCATTTTTTCACTATCTTTTTCTGCTAGCCCGACTAGTTTTTCCTGAATATAGGTGTGGTTTCGCCGCCATAGTTCTTCGTCACGAGACTGCTTTATAGCGAGTCTTTGTTGATACCAGTCGCTGCTTAATAGATATTTGCGGGTAAACATTCCCCGTAGTTCTTCGTCATTAATCATTTTACCCTGGTAATCCCCGTGAGCCATGATATGCAGTAAGGCCTGCAATGGCGGGCAGGCATCGTTTATCGAACCATCTTCAAAATAAGCTTGAGCGACCCGTTTTTGAGCCTCGGTAATATTCTGAATGCCGTCAACAAAAGCACCAAGGTCCTGTGTTTCCGGTCGCAACATGGCCTCATCAAAGACGGCAGTTGGGCTATCGAATAATTTTCCAAGATAGGTATGTGCAAATTTTTCTGTAATACGGTAACCAAGCAGGCTCGCCTGTACCACATGGCCCTCATAATTGAAGTCGTCAAGCTTTTCGAGAAAACCATTGGCGATAAGATATTTTGTATCACGCTGTTCTACGGGCAATCGGCACCAGATTTCAGGTACAAGCATACTGATGTCATGATCGATACGGCGCTCTGTACCTATATAACCTGCCGCTGTGGAATATCCGGCATAGTCACAGAGGATGAATGAGACTAATGCTGTATTGAGATCTGCTGTAGT